>NZ_JBEYBS010000005.1:0-225037 GCF_040632375.1 Streptomyces sp. NPDC019396
TCAAGGCGAAGCTGGCCGGCATGGGCCTGGCCCTCAAGGACAGCCCGCCCGGATTCGACCCGACCGCCGCCGCGGACGCCTTCGGCGCCGACGACGACGCGGACGCGGGCTTCGTCGAGACCGAGCAGTACTGAGCCGCCGGGTCGGTCGTACCGACCCGGCTCTGAAGCACTGATAGCTGCCCGCAGGCGTCCGCCTGCGGGGTCCTGACACCGGTACCTGATACGGCCGGTGCAGATCTCAAGGAGAAACACGATGCCGAAGCCCACCAAGGGTGCCCGTCTGGGCGGCAGCGCCGCGCACGAGAAGCTGCTGCTCGCGAACCTCGCGAAGGCGCTGTTCGAGCACGGCCGCATCACCACGACCGAGGCGAAGGCACGCCGTCTGCGTCCGGTCGCCGAGCGTCTGGTCACGAAGGCGAAGAAGGGCGACATCCACAACCGTCGCCTGGTGCTCCAGACGATCACGGACAAGGGCGTCGTCCACACGCTCTTCACCGAGATCGCCCCGCGCTACGCCGAGCGTCCGGGTGGCTACACCCGGATCACGAAGATCGGCAACCGTCGTGGCGACAACGCCCCGATGGCCGTGATCGAGCTCGTCGAGGGCGAGATCGCCAAGAAGGCGACCGTCGCCGAGGCCGAGGCCGCCGCCAAGCGCGCGGTCAAGGAGGCCGAGGAGACCAAGGCCGAGGAGACCAAGGCCGAGGACGCCGCTGAGGCTCCGGCCGAGGAGTCCAAGGACGCCTGAGCGTTCTGACTGAGGCCGTAGAACGGGCCCGCTCCCCTCGTGGGGGCGGGCCCGTTCCACCCCCTGGACTTCTTCGCCCTGCTATCGCGGGGGGCCCAGGGGGACCTCCCAGAGGATGTGACACGTGAGTGACGACGTGAAGCCCGGGTTCGTACGGGTACGACTCGACCTGTCCTACGACGGCAGGGACTTCTCGGGCTGGGCCCGGCAGACCCGCGGCCAGCGGACCGTCCAGGGCGAGATCGAGGACGCGATCCGTACGGTGACCCGGTCGTCGCAGACATACGAACTGACGGTGGCCGGACGCACCGACGCCGGAGTTCACGCCCGGGGCCAGGTCGCCCATGTCGATCTCCCCGGGGAACTGTGGCAGGAGCACCGCGACAAGCTGCTGCGGCGGCTGGCGGGTCGGCTGTCCCACGACGTGCGGGTGTGGAAGGCGGAAGAGGCCCCGGCGGGCTTCAACGCCCGCTTCTCCGCGATCTGGCGGCGCTATGCCTACCGGGTGACCGACCAGCCCGGGGGCGTGGATCCGCTGCTGCGCGGCCATGTGCTGTGGCATGACTGGCCGCTGGACATGGACGCCATGAACGCGGCGGCCGAGCGGCTGCTCGGGGAGCACGACTTCGCGGCCTACTGCAAGAAGCGGGAGGGTGCCACGACCATCCGCACCCTCCAGGAGCTGCGCTGGGAGCGGGACCCGAGCGGGATCCTCACGGCCACCGTGAAAGCCGACGCCTTCTGCCACAACATGGTGCGTTCCCTGGTGGGCGCGATGCTGTTCGTCGGAGACGGGCACCGGCCGGTGGACTGGCCGGGGAAGGTGCTGGCGGCGGGCGTACGCGACTCGGCGGTGCACGTGGTGCGTCCGCACGGTCTGACGCTGGAGGAAGTGGGCTATCCGGCCGATGAGTTGCTGGCCGCGAGGAATCGTGAGGCCCGCAACAAGAGGACGCTGCCGCTCGCGGGCCCGTCCGCGGCTGCCGGCGGCTGCTGCTGAAGCCGCGCCACACGTACTGCGGCCCCTCACCCCGAGTCTCCCGGGGGAGGGGCCGCACCCGTATCCGGGTCAGAGCGCGGCGGCGTACTTGCGCAGCCAGTCGGTGAACGACGCCCCCAGCTCCGGGTGTTCGCAGGCCAGCTGCACCTGGGCCCGCAGATAGTCGCCCCGGTCGCCCGTGTCGTAGCGGCGGCCTTCGAAGACCACGCCGTGGACGGGTCCGTAGCGGTCGTCGGACGCCAGCGTGTGCAGGGCGTCGGTGAGCTGGATCTCGCCGCCCCGGCCGGGCGGGGTCTCGTGCAGCACCCCGAAGATCTCGGGATCGAGCACATAGCGGCCGATGACCGCGAGATTGCTCGGCGCGGTGCCCGGCGCGGGCTTCTCCACGAGACCGGAGAGCACGCGCACATCGCCGTCGGCGTCCCGGGTGGCGTCCCCGGGTGCCGGTGGCCGGACGATCGCGGAGCCGTAGAGGTGGATGCGGTCCTCGGGTACGGGCATCAGCGCCACGACGCTGCCGCCGAACTGCCGGCGTACCTCCACCATCCGGGCCAGCAGGGGGTCCCGCGGGTCGATCAGGTCGTCGCCCAGCAGCACGGCGAAGGGATTGCCGCCCACGTGCGCCTCGGCGCAGAGCACCGCGTGGCCGAGGCCCTTGGGGTCGCCCTGGCGTGCGTAGTGGACGGTGGCGAGCGAGCTGGACGCGCGGACCAGCGCGAGCCGGTCGGTGTCGCCCTTCGCCTGGAGGAGCGACTCCAGCTCATGGGCCCGGTCGAAGTGGTCTTCGAGGGCCCGCTTGTTACGCCCGGTGATCATCAGCACGTCGGTCAGACCGGCCGCGGCGGCCTCCTCGACCACGTACTGGATGGCGGGCTTGTCGACGACCGGGAGCATCTCCTTGGGAGTGGCCTTGGTCGCCGGAAGGAACCGGGTGCCGAGTCCGGCCGCCGGAATGACCGCCTTGATGACAGGTGCGTTGGCGGTGTGGTGCATGTGCATGTGCGTGTTCACGGCCGCGTGTGCGGGCCGTGGTCCCCCCATCTTTCTTGTGGTGCCCGCACATGATAGGGACCGAGAACCCCGGGATCAGGCGGTACGCCGACATCAGACGACATCGGATACGCATCAGATGGGTTTCTTATTCATGCCGATCGCTGACTGATGTTCAGTCAGTACTTCTTGATGGCTTGTGATCGAGGAGTTCGCTTCAGGGGGCGTGCCCCGCTTCACCGAGCCGCCGCGGCCTCCGCCTGCTGCTCGCCGCGCGCCACGATCTGCCGGAAGGTGAACTCCGCCAGATCGTCACCGGGCTGGAACGCCTTGCGGTCACCCTTGGTGACGGACTTTCCGTTGAGATAGCCCGTCGAGGTGAAGTAGGCGTACCTGCCGTAGGAATTGCCCACGAAGCGGCACACCGGGCCGCCCTTGCAGAAGCCGCCGACCCCCGAGCCCGACAGCGGGGCGATGTTCCTGGCCGATTTCTTGACCGCGGTCTGGGCCTTGGCCTCCGTGGGGAAGACGGCCACACCGATGGTGACGGCCACCCCGTCCCTCGTGTACGTGGCGCGGATCACCTGGTCGCAGCCATTGCCGGTGAGGGCGGCGCCCAGCGAACCCTGGGTGGCCGAGGCGCACGAGGTGGTGCGCGCGGTTGGGCCCTTGGTGTAGACGCGGTCGCCCATCGTCAGCTTCTTGCCCGGGAAGAGTGTGTCGGCGCTGAGCGGCGCCGTGTCCTTCCTCTCGTCCGAGATGAACTCCTTGGGGTTGGGCGGAGGCGGCGGCGCGACCGAGGAGAAGGACGGCTCCGCCCCTTTCTCTCCCGGCAGGTCAGGGGCGGTGGGAAGCTCACTCGCGGTCTTGCCGGAACCCTCGGTACCGCCCTCGCCGGACGAGACGACGGCCGTGGCCACCACCGTGGCTATCGCCGCGGTGGCGAGTGCGCCGCCGCCCATCAGCAGCCACTTCCTGCGGCGTGTTCGAGCAGCGGAGGCGTCGGCCAGCGCGGCCCAGTCCGGTGACTGCGACTGCTGGTCCCGCTGTCGGTACGACTCCAACGGTTCGAAGGCGTCAAACGACCCGGACTGATCGGACTGCCGGCGTGGCTCCTGCGGCCACTGCGGTCCCCCATAGCTCATGCCGCGCATCCTAAACCTGTTGGGCAAGTGCGTGTCCGGGAGTGACAATCCCCGCTATGGGACATCTTGAGGCCGGACATCTGGAGTACTACCTGCCGGACGGCCGACCGCTGCTGGGCGACATCTCCTTCCGGGTGGGGGAGGGAAGTGTGGCCGCGCTGGTCGGCCCCAACGGCGCGGGCAAGACCACCCTGCTGCGGCTGCTCTCCGGCGAGCTCAAGCCGCACGGCGGCACCGTGTCATCCAGCGGCGGCCTCGGAGTGATGCCGCAGTTCGTGGGCTCGGTACGGGACGAGCGCACCGTCCGCGACCTGCTGGTCTCCGTGGCCCAGCCGAGGATCAGGGAGGCCGCTCGGGCGGTCGACCAGGCCGAGCACCTGATCATGACCGTCGACGACGAGGCCGCGCAGATGCGGTACGCGCAGGCGCTCAGCGACTGGGCCGAGGCGCAGGGGTACGAGGCCGAGACGGTCTGGGACATGTGCACCATGGCCGCGCTCGGCGTCCCGTACGAGCAGGCCCAGTGGCGCCTGGTGCGCACGCTGTCGGGCGGTGAGCAGAAGCGGCTGGTGCTCGAGGCGCTGCTGCGCGGCCCCGACGAGGTGCTGCTGCTGGACGAGCCGGACAACTATCTGGACGTCCCGGGCAAGCGCTGGCTGGAGGAGCGGCTGGCGGAGACCCGCAAGACCGTGCTCTTCGTCTCCCACGACCGTGAGCTGCTGGCACGGGCCGCTCAGCGGATCGTCGCGGTGGAACCAGGGCCCGCGGGCAGCGACGTCTGGGTGCACGGTGAGGGGTTCGTCACTTTCCACCAGGCGCGGCGCGAGCGGTTCGCCCGCTTCGAGGAGCTGAAGCGGCGCTGGGACGAGGAGCACGCCCGCCTGAAGGCGCTGGTCCACAAGCTGCGCCAGCAGGCGGCCATCAGCCCCGACATGGCCTCGCGCTACCGGGCGATGCAGACCCGGCTGCGGAAGTTCGAGGAGGCCGGCCCGCCCCCGGAGCCGCCGCGCGAGCAGGACATCCGGATGCGGCTGCGCGGCGGCCGCACCGGGGTGCGTGCTGTGACCTGCGAGAACCTGGAGCTCAGCGGGCTGATGAAGCCCTTCTCGCTGGAAGTGTTCTACGGCGAGCGGGTCGCGGTGCTCGGCTCCAACGGCTCGGGGAAGTCCCACTTCCTTCGGCTGCTCGCGGGCGAGGCCGTGGCGCACACCGGGCTGTGGAAGATGGGCGCCCGGGTGGTCCCCGGCCACTTCGCCCAGACCCACGCCCACCCCGAGCTGATGGGACGGACCCTGGTCGACATCCTCTGGAAGGAGCACTCCAAGGACCGGGGCGGGGCGATGAGCGTCCTGCGCCGGTACGAGCTGGAGGGCCAGGGCGACCAGACCTTCGACCGGCTCTCGGGCGGTCAGCAGGCCAGGTTCCAGATCCTGCTCCTCGAGCTCCGTGGCACCACAGCGCTGCTGCTGGACGAGCCGACGGACAACCTGGACCTGGAGTCGGCCGAGGCGCTCCAGCAGGGCCTGGAGGCGTACGAGGGCACGGTGCTGGCCGTCACCCACGACCGCTGGTTCGCGAAGTCCTTCGACCGCTACCTCGTCTTCGGCTCCGACGGCCGGGTCCGTGAGACACCGGAGCCGGTGTGGGACGAGCGGCGGGTGGAGCGGGTGCGGTAGCGGGGCGGCCACGGGTGCGGTGGCCGGGTGGTGGCACGCTGTAGCCATCCCGGCTCCGTGCCCCCGGGGAGGACGTTTTGACCCGTGCGGGGGAGCGCGGGTATTCTGCTGGTTCGTTATGCGTATTGGCTTGCTCTATCTCACGTGAGGGGCCCTTACGCCGGTCCACCGGCCGATGACCAGCGGTATGCACTCGGGTTGCGTCGCCTGATGTGCTGCCATGGCTGTCGTGATCGTCCGGGTGGCCTTGTCAGGACCCCGTCCTCCGTGCCCTCGCGGGCCCGGCGGATCCCCATCACTGAAGAAGCGAAGGCTACGACCGTGCGTACGTACAGCCCCAAGCCCGGCGATGTGACGCGCCAGTGGCACGTCATCGACGCCCAGGACGTCGTTCTGGGTCGTCTGGCCACCACTGCTGCCACCCTCCTGCGGGGCAAGCACAAGCCGATCTACGCGCCCCACGTCGACGCTGGTGACTTCGTCATCATCATCAACGCGGACAAGGTGCACCTGTCCGGCAACAAGCGGACCCAGAAGCTGGCGTACCGCCACTCCGGCTACCCGGGTGGTCTGCGCTCCGTCCGCTACGACGAGCTGCTTGCGAAGAACCCCGAGAAGGCCGTCGAGAAGGCCGTCAAGGGCATGCTCCCGAAGAACACCCTGGGCCGTCAGATGCTCTCGAAGCTGAAGGTCTACTCGGGCGAGAACCACCCGCACGCTGCCCAGCAGCCGGTTCCGTTCGAGATCACCCAGGTCGCGCAGTAAGTCCGGCCACCCCCTAAGACGAAAAGAATCTGAGGAGCATCGTGGCCGAGACCACCGCTGAGTACCCCGTCGAGGGCGAAGAGACCTACGCCGAGGTCACCACCTTCGAGTCGGAGGTGCCCGTCGAGGGCGAGTACACCTCCGAGTCCCTCGCGTCCCGCTTCGGCGACCCGCAGCCGGCCGCCGGCCTGGGTCGTCGTAAGAACGCCATCGCCCGTGTCCGTATCGTTCCGGGCACCGGCAAGTGGAAGATCAACGGTCGCACCCTTGAGGACTACTTCCCCAACAAGGTGCACCAGCAGGAAGTCAACGAGCCCTTCAAGGTGCTCGAGCTCGACGACCGCTACGACGTCATCGCCCGTATCGCGGGTGGCGGCGTCTCCGGCCAGGCCGGCGCCCTGCGCCTCGGCGTGGCCCGCGCCCTGAACGAGGCGGACGTGGAGAACAACCGCGGCGCGCTCAAGAAGGCCGGCTTCCTGAGCCGCGACGACCGTGCGGTCGAGCGCAAGAAGGCCGGTCTCAAGAAGGCCCGTAAGGCCCCGCAGTACAGCAAGCGCTAATCCGCTGCTTGTACGGCATAGTTCGCCCCGGCGGCACTCGGTGCCGGCCGGGGCGTTCTGTTTCAACGGCTCTTGGCGGCAGATGCCGCTTTGCAGCCGCCTCGGGGGGACACAGCCCGGCGTTCCTGGGCGTATAAACGGCAAGACGGCACGGAGCTCCAAGCGGCTGGCATGGTCGGAGCGATTTCGGAGGAAACCAGTGGGACGACTCTTCGGCACGGACGGTGTGCGCGGTGTCGCCAACGCGGATCTGACGGCGGAGCTCGCGCTCGGTCTCTCGGTCGCGGCGGCGCACGTACTCGCCGAGGCGGGCACGTTCGAGGGCCATCGGCCGACGGCGGTGGTCGGACGTGACCCCCGCGCGTCCGGGGAGTTCCTGGAAGCCGCCGTCGTGGCGGGCCTCGCGAGTGCGGGCGTGGACGTCCTGAGGGTCGGCGTGCTGCCCACCCCGGCGGTGGCGTACCTCACCGGTGCGCTGGGCGCCGACCTCGGCGTGATGCTCTCCGCGAGCCACAACGCCATGCCCGACAACGGCATCAAGTTCTTCGCGCGCGGCGGCCACAAGCTCGCGGACGAGCTGGAGAACCGTATCGAGGCGGTCTACGAGGAGCACCGCACCGGCGCTCCCTGGGACCGGCCGACCGGCGCGGGCGTGGGCCGGGTACGCGACTACGACGAGGGCTTCGACAGGTACGTCGCCCACCTCATCGCGGTCCTGCCGAACCGTCTCGACGGGCTCAAGGTCGTCCTGGACGAGGCACACGGAGCGGCGGCCCGGGTGTCCCCCGAGGCCTTCGCCCGGGCGGGCGCCGAGGTCGTGACGATCGGCGCCGAGCCGGACGGCCTCAACATCAACGACAACTGCGGCTCGACCCATCTGGGTCCGCTCAAGGCCGCCGTGGTCGAGCACGGCGCCGCCTTCGGCATCGCGCACGACGGCGACGCCGACCGCTGCCTCGCCGTGGACGCCGAGGGCAACGAGATCGACGGCGACCAGATCCTCGCCGTGCTGGCCCTCGCGATGCGCGAGGCGGGCACCCTGCGCGGGGACACCGTGGTCGCGACCGTGATGTCGAACCTGGGCTTCAAGCTGGCGATGGAGGCCGAAGGCATCGCGCTGGTGCAGACCGCGGTCGGCGACCGCTACGTCCTGGAGTCCATGAAGGAGCACGGCTACGCACTCGGCGGCGAGCAGTCCGGCCATGTCATCGTGCTCGACCACGCCACCACGGGCGACGGCACCCTGACCGGTCTGATGCTGGCCGCCCGGGTCGTGGCGACCGGGCGTTCGCTGGCTGAGCTGGCCGCGGTGATGGACCGCCTTCCGCAGGTCCTGGTCAACGTCCCGGACGTGGACAGGTCCCGCGTCTCCACCTCCGCCGAGCTGGCGGCCGCGGTGTCCGACGCCGAACACGAGCTCGGCTCCACCGGGCGGGTGCTGCTGCGCCCCTCGGGTACGGAGCCGCTGGTCCGTGTGATGGTCGAGGCCGCGGATATCGAGCAGGCCCGGGCCGTCGCGGGGCGGCTTGCGGACGCGGTGAAGTCAGCACTGGGCTAGGCCGTGTCCGAGCAGTAGCGCCGTCCGCCCGGAAGGGGCTCGCGTCCGCGTGGCGGGGGGGGCCACGGTGCGCCGCCGCACCGTGGAAACCCACCCCCCCGCACCGCGAGGTCGGCGTCCACCCGGCCTGCAGGACGGGTAGGGCCCCGGGGTTTCCGGAGCCGTTCGGGCGAAGGGCGGGTGTCGCAGGGCAGCGGGCGGTCGCGGCGGTCGTACCTTCGTCCGGTATGACGTACGTGTCCGCAGACCGACCCAGCCGCCGTGCGGCCCTCGCCGGGCTCGTCGGTGGTGCGGGAGCCCTGATGACCTCCGGGTGCAGCTCGTCGGACGGGGCTTCGCCCGCGCAGGCGCCCACACCCAGCCGCAGTGGGCCGCAGCCCTCCGCAGCGGCGGGCGGTGGGCCCACCCCGGGGGCGATGACGCTGTTCAGGGACCCGGCGTACAACTTCAGCGGGTTGCTCGCACTCGGCGGAGCCGGCTCCGGGGCCGGCGAGGTGGGCGAGGTGCTCACCGCCGTGAACGCGATCAACAAGGCGGGGCTGTCCGCGCAGACGTATGTCGAGACCTTCAAGAAGCTCGGAGACCAGCTCGAGAAGGCCCCCCAGGGCAGCAAGGCCGACGCCCAGACCACGCGCTTCCGGGCGCTGAGGGCCGCGCAGTACTACGGCCAGGCGCTGTTCTTCGTGCTCGGTTCCGACGATCCGGGCAGCGAGGAACAGCTCTACCAGGCCGGACGCGACGCCTGGGACACGTTCTGCAAGGGCTGTGAACCGCCGCCGGTGACGGCGAACGTCCCGTACCAGAAGACCCCGCTGCCGGTGTGGTTCTTCCGGCCGGATACGGCCGACGAGCGCCGTCCGACGGTGATCCTGACCAACGGCAGCGACGGGCAGAATGTCGACATGTGGACGTACGGGGTCTCCGCGGCCCTGGACCGGGGCTGGAACGCGCTGGTGTACGACGGGCCGGGCCAGGGCCAGATGCTCTTCGTCGACCAGGTGGTGTTCAGCCCGACCTGGGAGAAGGTGGTCACCCCGCTCGTCGACTGGCTGGTCGCCCGCCCGGACGTGGACCCCGACAAGATCGCCCTCACCGGCCTGAGCATGGGCGGTGACCTCGCGCCCCGCGCCGCCGCGTTCGAGGAGCGGATCGCCGCACTGGTCGCGATGCCCGGCTGCCTGGAGCCCTGGCTCGGCTTTCCCCCGCAGCTCCGGGAGATCCTCACGCCGAGCAAGGAGGAGACCAACAACATCTGGAACAAGGAGGTCGTCCCCGAGCTGCCCCCGGACGCGGCGGCCACGATCAAGAAGCGCTTCGAGCCGTTCTCCATCCCGGCGATGCTCGCCGCCCGTCAGGGCAAGATGTTCACCGACTTCTACACACCCGCCACGCGTGTCGAGGCCCTGACGATCACCGGCATCGTCGGCCGTATCAAGGCGCCCACGCTGGTCCTGGACTACGACGACGAGCAGTTCTATCCCGGCCAGCCGCGCGAGATGTACGAGAAGCTCACCTCACCCAAGGACTACGTGAAGCTGACCAGGGCCCAGGGCGCCCAGCTGCACTGCTCCCCGATGGCCCCGCAGACGCACTGCGAGGTCGTCTTCGACTGGCTGGGGGAGACCCTCTCAGTGAGCTGACATCCGCGACATACGGCGCTTCTGGATGCTCCACAGCCACTTCTGCGTCAGCAGCGTGAGCGTCCCGGCCAGGATGATCCCGAGCAGGTTCAGCAGCAGCTGCTCGCTGGAGCCCCAGGCCTGGCGGTACTCGCTGTAGCTGAAGGCCACGGCGGCGTTCGCCGCAGCCGGGACCGTGGTCACCGAGATCGCCACACCCACCAGGGCGCCCGACTTCGCCGACGTCAGAGAGAGCGTGCCGGCGATACCGGCAAGCACCGCGACGACGAACGAGAACGCGTCGGGATGGTAGATGAAGGCGGTGTTGGGCCGCTCGGCCTTGAGCATCGAGGTCTCGAACAGTCCGATCCCGGTCATGAGGTAGCTGAAGGCGATCGTGACCAGCATGGCCGCCGCGAAGCCCGCGATCAACGCCACCAGAGAGCGCCAGGCGAGCCGCGGCAGCCGCTGCACGATCGCCGTGCTCAGGCCCGCCAGCGGGCCGAACTCGGGTCCGACGGCCATCGCGCCCACGATCAGGATCGCGTTGTCGAGCACCACGCCGCAGGCGGCGATCATCGTCGCCAGCGCGAGGAACACCAGGTAGGTGACGGTGAGCGTCGACTCCTCGCTGGTGGCGTCGGTGAGCTGTTCCCACAGCACCGCGTCGGCGCCTTCTCCCGGAGCCTCCTTCTCGGCCTTGTCGGCGCGCTTGGACAGCGACAGGTCGACGCTCTCGACGGAGATGGCGCCCTCCCGGTCCAGACCGAGCTCCCGCAGCCGCCCGATCAGGGCGTCCCCGGCCTCGCGCGCCACGTCGCACAGCACCAGATCTCCTGCCGGGTTGCGTGCGGCACCCGGGATGACGACGAGATGGGTCGTGCCGACCGTCTTCTCGACGGTGTGGACCACCGTGTCGGTCCGGTCGGGCGGGACGATCATGCGCAGGTGCAGCACAAGGGAGCTCCTCAGAGTTTGCGCAGGGACAGCCGCTGGACCTTGTGGTCCGGGCCCTTGCGTACGACGAGCGTCGCACGGCCCCGGGTGGGGGCCACGTTCTCCAGAAGGTTCACCTTGTTGATCGTGCGCCACATGGTGCGGGCGTACTCCAGCGCTTCCTCCTCCGAGACCTGGGTGTACTTCCTGAAGTACGAGAACGGGTTCTGGAACGCCGTCTCGCGCAGCTTCCGGAAACGGTTGAGGTACCAGCGCTCGATGTCCTCGGGGCGGGCGTCCACGTACACGGAGAAGTCGAAGTAGTCGGCGAGTCCCACCCGGGTGCGGCCGTCCTGGCCGGGCAGGGCCGGCTGGAGGACGTTGAGGCCTTCCACGATCAGGATGTCCGGACGGCGCACCGTGAGGCGCTGGCCCGGCACGATGTCGTAGATCAGATGAGAGTAGACGGGGGCGCTGACCTCGTCCTTGCCCGCCTTGATGTCGGCGACGAAGCGGGTCAGGGCCCGCCGGTCGTACGACTCGGGGAAGCCCTTGCGGGACATCAGCCCGCGGCTCTCAAGCTCCTTCATCGGGTAGAGGAAGCCGTCGGTGGTGACCAGCTCCACCCTCGGGTGCTCGGGCCAGCGGGCCAGCAGCGCCTGGAGCAGACGGGCGACCGTGGACTTGCCGACGGCGACCGAGCCCGCCACGCCTATGACGAACGGTGTCCCGCGCTGGGTGCCGTGGCCGTTGCCCGCCTCGCCGAGGAAGGTGTTCAGCGCCCCGCGGAGGTTGGCGGTGGCACCCACGTACAGATTGAGCAGCCGGGACAGCGGCAGATAGATGTCCCTGACCTCGTCCAGGTCGATGACATCACCGAGCCCGCGCAGCTTTTCGACCTCGGCCGCGCTCAGGGACAGCGGCGTCCTCTCGCGCAGCGCGCTCCACTCCGCGCGGGTGAGGTCGACGTAGGGGGACGACTCGGCCCGGTCGGGCTTGCGGCTTCGTGGCGGCGAAGTGATCACATGCTCATTGTCGGTGCAGCGGCGTCCGAACGCGGCGTGGCATCGCTCACGCCGTAGGCTGCGGGACATGTGCGGAATCGTGGGTTACGTGGGAGCGCAGTCCGCGCTCGATGTCGTCATCGCCGGCCTCAAACGGCTGGAGTACCGGGGCTATGACTCGGCGGGCGTCGCCGTGCTCGCCGACGGTGGGCTGGCCGCGGCCAAGAGGGCGGGCAAGCTGCTCAACCTGGAGAAGGAGCTGACCGACCGGCCGCTGCCCAGCGGGTCGACCGGCATCGGGCACACCCGGTGGGCCACCCACGGCGGCCCGACGGACACCAACGCCCACCCGCACATCGACAACGCGGGCCGGGTCGCCGTCGTCCACAACGGCATCATCGAGAACTTCGCCGCGCTGCGCGGCGAGCTGGCCGACCGCGGACACGACCTGGCGTCCGAGACCGACACCGAGGTCGTGGCCCATCTGCTCGCCGAGGAGTTCTCGTCCTGCGGTGAACTGGCCGAGGCGATGCGGCTGGTGTGCAAGCAGCTCGAAGGCGCCTTCACCCTTGTCGCCGTGCACGCCGACGAGCCGGACGTGGTGGTCGGCGCCCGCCGTAACTCGCCGCTGGTCGTGGGGGTCGGGGACGGCGAGGCCTTCCTGGCCTCCGACGTGGCCGCGTTCATCGCGTACACCCGTTCCGCGATCGAGCTGGGCCAGGACCAGGTCGTCGAACTGCGGCGCGACAGCGTGACGGTCACCGACTTCGAGGGCGCACCGGCCGAGGTGCGGTCGTACCACGTGGACTGGGACGCCTCCGCCGCCGAGAAGGGCGGCTACGACTACTTCATGCTCAAGGAGATCGCCGAGCAGCCGAAGGCGGTCGCCGACACTCTCCTCGGGCGGATCGACGCGGGTGGCTCGCTCACCCTGGACGAGGTGCGGATCCCCGCGTCCGTGCTCAGGGAGGCCCAGAAGGTCGTGATCGTGGCGTGCGGTACGGCCTTCCACGCCGGGCTCATCGCCAAGTACGCCATCGAGCACTGGACCCGCATCCCCTGCGAGGTGGAGCTGGCCAGCGAGTTCCGCTACCGGGACCCGATCCTGGACCACCGCACCCTGGTGATCGCCATCTCGCAGTCCGGCGAGACGATGGACACCCTGATGGCCCTGCGCCACGCGCGCGAACAGGGCGCGAAGGTGCTGGCCGTCTGCAACACCAACGGATCCACGATCCCCCGCGAGTCGGACGCGGTGCTCTACACACACGCGGGACCCGAGGTGGCCGTCGCCTCGACCAAGGCCTTCCTCACCCAGCTCGTGGCCTGCTACCTGGTGGCGCTCTACCTCGGTCAGGTGCGCGGCACCAAGTGGGGGGACGAGATCCGCGCGGTCATCCGCGACCTCGCCGAGATCGCCCGCGAGGTGGAGCAGGTCCTGGAGACCATGGAGCCGGTGCGCGCGCTGGCCCGCTCGCTCGCAGGCAAGAACACGGTGCTGTTCCTCGGGCGGCACGTGGGCTATCCCGTCGCCCTCGAAGGCGCGCTCAAGCTCAAGGAACTCGCCTACATGCACGCCGAGGGCTTCGCGGCCGGCGAGCTGAAGCACGGCCCGATCGCCCTCATCGAACAGGACCTGCCGGTCGTGGTGGTCGTGCCGTCGCCGCGCAGCCGCTCGGTGCTGCACGGGAAGATCGTGTCGAACATCCAGGAGATCCGGGCCCGTGGCGCGCGCACGATCGTGATCGCCGAGGAGGGTGACGAGGCGGTCGTGCCGTACGCGGACCACCTGATCCGCATCCCCGCGACCCCCGCGCTGCTCCAGCCGCTGGTGGCGACCGTGCCGCTCCAGGTGTTCGCCTGCGAGCTGGCCACGGCCCGGGGCAACGAGGTGGACCAGCCGCGCAACCTGGCGAAGTCGGTCACCGTCGAATGATCATCGGGGTGGGGATCGACGTCGCCGAGATCGACCGCTTCGGCGAGGCACTACGGCGCACACCGGCCCTCGCGGACCGTCTCTTCCTCGACAGCGAGCTGCTCCTTCCCAGCGGCGAACGCCGCGGCACCGCCTCCCTCGCGGCCCGGTTCGCCGCGAAGGAGGCCGTCGCGAAGGCACTGGGCGCCCCCGCTGGCCTGTTGTGGACCGACTGCGAGGTCTACGTCGAGGAGTCCGGCCAGCCCCGCCTGCGGGTCACCGGGACGGTGGCGGACGCGGCGGTGGTACGGGGGGTGCGGACCTGGCACGTCTCGCTGAGCCATGACGCGGGCGTGGCGTCGGCGATGGTGATCGCGGAGGGGTAGTGGGCCGGGCTCGCGCCGGGGGGCGGCACACCGTGCGACCCGAGTCCGCACCCCGCGGACGCGACACGCGGCAGACTCTGAGCATGCGTCATGCCTACCGCGTGGAAACCGTCCGCCAAGCCGAAGCCCGCCTCATGTCCCGCCTCCCCGAAGGCGCCCTCATGCAACGAGCCGCCGCAGGGCTCGCCGCCGCCGTGGCGGGGCTGCTGCCTCGTGTCTACGGGGCCCGGATCGTGCTGCTGGTGGGCAGTGGGGACAACGGGGGCGACGCCCTCTACGCGGGGGTGCGGCTCGCCCGCAGGGGGGCGCGCGTGGACGCGGTGCTCATCGCCCCGGGGAAGGCGCACAAGGGCGGGCTCGACGCGCTGGTCAAAGCGGGCGGCCACATCCCCGACGACCCGTACCAGGTGCTCGCCGCCGCCGACCTGGTGCTGGACGGGATCACCGGCATCGGCGGCCACGGCGGCCTCCGCCCCGAGGCCGTGCCCCTGGCCCGTGCCGCCCGCGGCTCCGGCGCGCTCGTGGTCGCCGTCGACCTGCCCAGCGGGATCGAGGCGGACACGGGCGAAGTCGAGGGGGAGGCGCTGCGGGCCGATGCGACGGTCACCTTCGGCACGTACAAGCCGGGACTGCTGATCGACCCGGCCCACGCCCGCACGGGGGCGGTACGGCTCATCGACATCGGCCTGGAGCCGTACCTGCCGTCCGTGCCCGATGCCGAGGCCCTGCAACACGCGGATGTGGCACAGCTCTTGCCGGTGCCCGGGACGGAGAGCGACAAGTACCGCCGCGGGGTCGTCGGTGTGGTCGCCGGTTCCGCCCGCTATCCGGGCGCCGCCGTCCTCGCGGTGGCCGGCGCACTGCGCGCCGGTGCCGGAGCGGTGCGGTACGTGGGTCCCGCGGCGGACGCCGTCATCGCCCGGTTCCCGGAGACCCTGGTGCACGGCTGGCCGCCTTCGAAGGCGGGGCGGGTCCAGGCCTGGGTCGTCGGGCCCGGCCTGGGTGACGGCCCCGGTGTGGAGGAGGTGCTCGACTCGGACGTACCGGTGCTGGTGGACGCCGACGGGCTGCGGGCCCTCGACCCGGCCGCGGTCAGGGCCCGTACGGCACCGACCCTGCTCACCCCCCATGCGGGCGAGGCCGCCGCCCTGCTCGGCGTGTCGCGCGAGCGGGTCGAGGGCGCGCGGCTCGCCGCCGTGCGGAAGCTGGCGGAGACGTACGGCGCGACGGTGCTGCTCAAGGGCTCGACGACCCTCGTCGCCGACCCGGACCCGCACCGGCAGGTCCGGGTGAACGCGACGGGCACGTCCTGGCTGGCGACCGCGGGGAGCGGGGACGTGCTCTCGGGGCTGACCGGATCCCTGCTCGCCGCCGGCCTCGAACCGTTCGACGCCGCGTCGGTGGGCGCGTATCTGCACGGGCTCGCGGGCCGGCTCGCGTCCCGTGACGCCCCCGTGTCGGCCCACGACGTGGCCACGGCGATCCCCCGGGCGTGGCGGGACACGACCGCGCCGTGAGAGTGGCTCGAGCGCGGCGCGACACACCGCACCCTGAGGCGCCGCACGACCACGCTTCGCCGCGCTCCATGACCACACCCTGATACGCGCGGGTGACCAGGACCACTCGCGGTCGTTGCCGTACGAACTATGCCGGGGGCCTCTGAGACACTGGGCCGCGATGAACCAGAACGCACCTTTCCGAGCCCGCGCCGAGATCGACCTCGCCGCCCTGCGCGACAACGTCCGCGCACTGCGCGCGATGGCGCCCCGCGCTGCCGTGATGGCCGTGGTGAAGGCCGACGCGTACGGACACGGAATGGTGCCCTGTGCGAAGGCCGCGCTCGCCGCGGGCGCGACCTGGATCGGTACCGCGACCCCCGAGGAGGCGCTCGCGCTGCGGGCCGCGGGGATCGAGGGCCGGGTGATGTGCTGGCTCTGGACCCCCGGTGGGCCCTGGCGGGAGGCCGTCGAGGCGGATCTGGACATGGGGGTGAGCGACCCCTGGGCGCTGGGCGAGGTGGTGCACGCCGCGCGTGAGGCGGGCCGTACGGCCAGGATCCAGCTCAAGGCCGACACAGGCCTCGGCCGGGGCGGCAGCCAGCCGGCCGACTGGGCCGCACTGGTCGCGGAGGCCCGCGCCGCCGAGGCGACGGGCAGTGTCAGGGTCACCGGCCTGTGGTCCCACTTCGCCTGCGCCGACGAGCCTGGCCACCCCTCCATCGCCGCTCAACTCTCCGTCTTCAAGGATCTGGTGGCCTACGCGGAGAAGGAGGGCATCAAGCCGGAGGTGCGGCACATCGCCAACTCCCCGGCCACACTGACGCTGCCCGAGACCCATCTCGACCTGGTGCGTACGGGGATCGCGATGTACGGCATCTCGCCGAGTCCGGAGCTCGGCACGCCCGCCGACTTCGGTCTGCGGCCGGTGATGACGCTCAAGGCGTCCGTGGCGCTGGTCAAGGGTGTGCCCGCGGGCCACGGGGTCAGCTACGGGCACCACTACATCACCGACACGGAGACCGCGCTCGGCCTGGTTCCCGTCGGTTACGCGGACGGCATCCCGCGCAACGCGTCGGGCCGTGGCCCGGTCCTGGTGGGCGGGGCCTGGCGGCGGGTGGCCGGGCGGGTCGCCATGGACCAGTTCGTGGTGGACCTCGGTCCGGACGGCGCGGACCGGGTCCGGGAGGGGGACGCCGCGGTGCTGTTCGGCCCCGGCGGCCGGGGCGAGCCGACCGCGGAGGACTGGGCGGAGGCGGCGGACACGATCGCCTACGAGATCGTGACCCGGATCGGGGCACGGGTGCCGCGCGTCCATCTCAACGAGCTCGACGAACTCAACGAGTAACGACCCCAACCGACCGACCTATAGGAGCAGGCACGGTGAGCGAGAGCAGCGCGGGGGACATGGCGGCGGCGGTGACCGACGCGGCCATGGGCAACTGGCGCCGGGCGGGCTTCGCCGGCGCCGCCATAGGGGTGATCGCCGCCGGTGCGGCGGCGGGCGTCGCCATAGAGCGGATGACCGTGGGCCGCGGGATGCGGCGCAAGGCACGGCTCGCGCTGGACGCGTCGGGCCCCTATGGATCGCTGCGCGGCACACCGGGCCGGGCGACCTCGGACGACGGCACGACCCTCTACTTCGAGACCGACGAGGTGGACCCGGACGCGGGGGGTGTCGGGCCGCGCAGGCGCCGGCTGTTCGGCCGCAAGTCGCCCGCGCCGGTCACCGTCGTCTTCAGCCATGGCTACTGCCTCAGCCAGGACTCCTGGCACTTCCAGCGGGCAGCCCTGCGCGGGCTGGTCCGCACCGTCCACTGGGACCAGCGCAGTCACGGCCGTTCGGGCCGTGGGACGGCGCAGTCGGGCCCCGACGGGTTGCCGGTATCGATCGATCAGCTGGGCCGGGACCTGAAGGCGGTCGTCGACGCGGCGGCCCCGGACGGCCCGCTGGTGCTGGTGGGCCACTCGATGGGCGGAATGACGCTGATGGCGCTGGCCGACGCGTATCCCGAGCTCATCCGGGAGCGCGTGGTCGGTGTCGCCTTCGTGGGGACGTCGGCGGGCGGGCTCGGCGAGGTGAACTACGGGCTGCCGGTCGCGGGTGTGAACGTGGTACGGCGGGTGCTGCCGGGCGTGCTGAAGGCGCTGGGCTCCCAGGCGGAGCTGGTCGAGCGGGGGCGGCGGGCCACGGCCGACCTCTTCGCGGGTCTGATCAAGCGCTACTCGTTCAGCTCGAAGGACGTGGACCCGGCGGTGGCCCGGTTCGCCGAACGCATGATCGAGGGAACCCCGATCGATGTGGTCGCCGAGTTCTATCCGGCCTTCGCCGAGCACGACAAGGCGGCGGCGCTGGACGTGTTCCAGGAGGTCCCGGTGCTGGTGCTGGCCGGCGACAGGGACCTGGTCACGCCCAGCGCGCACAGTGAGGCGATCGCGGACCTGCTGCCCGACTCGGAACTGGTGATCGTCCCGGACGCCGGGCACCTGGTGATGCTGGAGCACCCCGTGGTGGTCACGGACCGCCTCGCGGACCTGCTGGTGCGGGTCGGGGCGGTGCCGGCAGCGGCTAACGTTGGCACGTATGGAAGCACCCCAGAGCCCGGCTGACACGGCCGCCGCCCGTCTCACCCTCACCTCCCCGGATCAGATGCAGGAGCTGGGCCGCAGGCTCGCCAAGCTGCTGCGGCCCGGTGATCTCGTCATGCTCAGCGGTGAGCTCGGCGCGGGGAAGACGACCCTGACACGCGGGCTGGGCGAGGGCCTCGGGGTGCGCGGCGCGGTGACCTCGCCGACGTTCGTGATCGCCCGGGTGCACCCCTCGCTGGTCGGCGGCCCGGCCCTGGTCCATGTGGACGCCTACCGGCTGGGCGGGGGGCTGGACGAGATGGAGGACCTCGACCTCGATGTCTCGCTGCCGGATTCCGTGGTGGTGGTGGAGTGGGGCGACGGCAAGGTCGAGGATCTCTCCGACGACCGGCTGCACGTGGTGATCCACCGGGTCGTCGGCAGCACGGACGACGAGCGCCGCACGGTCACCCTCACGGGGATCGGACCGCGCTGGGCCGGTGCGGGTGTCGCCGGGCTCTCCGCCTGAGCGGCGCACGTCTCCTCGAGCGTCACTTCGGGCGTCTCCCCGAGCGGCATCCGATTGTGTACGTTCCGACAAGACGTCGGCAAAATGTTGCGCCCCTGGCTGCGGGCATGGTGACATGGATACGAGACCAGGTTAGGTGTACCTAACCATGCCTGCCCCCGGAGCACCAGGAGGCATCCATGTCCGCGCCCGACCACGAGGCGACCGGGCCGCGCGCGCGGCCCCTGCCCGCACCATCTCCGTCCGCCGTCTCGATGCGTGACCTGCTGGCGGCATGCGCGGCTGCCAATGCGGTCTCGACTCCGCCCCGCGAGCACAAGGGTGCGCCCGGGGACCCCTCGGGCATGGCGGGGTACGAGGAGCAGCGCGACGCCGCGTAGCCCGTTCAGGTGATTTGCGGGGCCGCCGCTCACCCCGGCCGGAACAGGCCGGGGTTCTGTCATGTGAGGATCCAAGCGGCTACGGCGGCGGCGTGGCTACGGGACGACGACGACCTTGGTCCCTTCCAGCGCGAAGTCCCACAACGCGTCGCCGTCCGTGCGCTGCATCCGTACCCCGCCCGTCCTGCGTTCCGGGTCCGGGGCCGACATCGACCCGTCCACCGCGGCGCTGAACCCGATGTTCACCCCCTCCACGGTCGCGAACCGCACGACGTGCTCGATCGGCACCCCGTCCGAGCCGCGGATGCTGCCGCTGCGCGAAGTCACCTCGTAGGTGCCGGCCGGCGGGCTCACCGTGCTCGGCACCACCGGGAACGTGTGCGTGGCCTTGCCGTTCCCGCCGATCAGCCAGACCCGCCGCTCGCCCAGCGCGTAGACGACCCGCATGCCCTTGCCGGACTTCGCGGGCACGGCGAGCGGGTCGGACCGCCGCTGGTCGGCGGTGCTGCCGGGGGGCTCGGCGCCGGGGGACTGCTTGGCCGTGGCCGGGGGCCTGAGGTCCTCGGGGACGTTCGCGGAGGCCTGGTAGGCGAGGAAGCCGACCGCGGCGAGTGCCACCGCGGTGAGCCCGGCCACCATTCCCGAGCTGCTCCTGGCCACCCTGCTCCCCTTCGGTTCTGCTTCTGTGCGCACGCGCACGCGCGCGTACGTCGCTGACGGTAGCAGCAGGGGCCACCAGGTACGGGACGCCGTGCCCCGCCGCCGTGGCCGTAGGCTGTTCGCGTGCTCTTGCTCGCCGTTGATACCGCCACCCCAGCCGTCACCGCCGCCCTCCACGACGGCACATCCGTCGTCGCCGAGGCCACCTCGACCGATGCCCGCCGGCACGGGGAGCTGCTGCTGCCCGCGGTCGACCGGGTCCTCGCGGACGCCGGGCTGGCTCTGGGCGCCGTCACGGACCTCGTGGTCGGCGTCGGCCCCGGCCCGTACACCGGGCTGCGCGTCGGACTGGTGACGGCCGCGACCTTCGGCTCGGCGCTCGATCTCCCGGTGCACGGGCTGTGCACCCTGGACGGTCTCGCGTACGCCTCCGGGATCGAGGGGCCGTTCGCAGTGGCGACGGACGCACGCCGCAAGGAGGTCTACTGGGCACGCTACGACGGCTTCCGCACGCGGGTGAGCGACCCGGCCGTCGACCGGCCCGCGGAGATCGCCGACCGGCTCGCCGGGCTGCCGGTGGTCGGCGCGGGCGGGCAGCTCTACCCCGAGTCGTTCCCCGACGCCCGTGGCCCGGAGCACCAGTCGGCCGCCGCGCTTGCGTCGCTCGCCGCCGAGAAGCTCGCGGCCGGCGAGGAGCTGCTGCCGCCCCGGCCGCTCTATCTGCGCCGCCCGGACGCCCAGGTGCCCAAGAACTACAAGGTGGTCACACCGTCGTGAGCGGCGGGCACCACACGACCGCCGCGCCGCAGGCCGCTACCGCGGCGGTGACACTGCGCCAGATGCGCTGGTGGGACATCGAGCCGGTGCTGCGGCTCGAACACGGCCTCTTCCCCGAGGACGCCTGGTCACCCGGGATGTTCTGGTCGGAGCTCGCCCATGCGCGCGGGCCCGGGGCCACCCGCCACTACATCGTCGCCGAGACCGGTGCGCCCGGGAGCAGCCGGATCGTCGGCTACGCGGGCCTGGCCGCCGCCGGTGGGCTCGGCGACGTCCAGACCATCGCCGTCGCCCGCGAGCAGTGGGGCACCGGACTCGGCGCCCGGCTGCTCACCGACCTGCTCCAGCACGCCACCGCGAGTGAGTGCGAAGAGGTCCTCCTCGAGGTGCGCGTCGACAACACCCGGGCGCAGAAGCTGTACGAGCGCTTCGGCTTCGAACCGATCGGGTTCCGCCGCGGCTACTACCAGCCCGGCAACATCGACGCCCTCGTGATGCGCCTGTGCGTACGCGACGCAGGCACCCCCGACGCTCCCTCAGGCGCTCCCGCAGACGGACACGTACAAGGAACCGGTAACCATGGCTGACGAACCGCTCGTGCTCGGCATCGAGACGTCCTGCGACGAGACGGGCGTCGGTATCGTCCGCGGCACCACCCTGCTCGCCGACGCCATCGCCTCCAGCGTCGACGAGCACGCCCGCTTCGGCGGAGTCGTACCCGAGGTCGCCTCGCGTGCCCACCTCGAGGCGATGGTCCCGACGATCGAACGCGCCCTGAAGGACGCCGGGGTCACCGCGAAGGACCTGGACGGGATCGCCGTGACGGCGGGACCCGGGCTCGCGGGTGCGCTGCTGGTGGGGGTGTCGGCGGCGAAGGCGTATGCGTACGCCCTGGGCAAGCCGCTCTACGGAGTGAACCACCTCGCCTCGCACATCTGTGTGGATCAGCTCGAGCACGGGCCGCTGCCCGAGCCCACCATGGCGCTGCTGGTCTCGGGCGGCCACTCCTCGCTCCTGCTCGCCCCCGACATCACCAGCGATGTGCGGCCGATGGGCGCCACGATCGACGACGCGGCCGGCGAGGCCTTCGACAAGATCGCACGCGTGCTCGACCTGGGCTTCCCCGGTGGTCCCGTCATCGACCGGCTGGCGAAGGAGGGCGACCCGCAGGCGATCGCGTTCCCGCGCGGCCTGAGCGGTTCACGTGACCCCGCGTACGACTTCTCCTTCTCCGGGCTGAAGACGGCCGTGGCCCGCTGGATCGAGGCCAAGCGCAACGCGGGCGAGGAGGTGCCCGTACGGGACGTGGCGGCCTCCTTCCAGGAGGCGGTTGTGGACGTGCTGACCCGCAAGGCCGTCAGGGCCTGCAAGGACGAGGGCGTCGACCATCTCATGATCGGCGGAGGGGTGGCGGCCAACTCCCGGTTGCGCGCCCTGGCTGAGGAGCGGTGCGAGGCGGCGGGTATCCGGCTGCGGGTGCCGCGGCCCAAGCTGTGCACGGACAACGGCGCGATGGTGGCGGCGCTGGGCGCGGAGATGGTGGCCAGGAACCGCCCCCCGTCGGACTGGGAACTGTCGGCGGACTCGTCGCTGCCGGTGACCGATCCGCATGTCCCGGGCGCGCATCACGACCATGATCACGATCATCTGCATGAGCTCAGCAAGGACAACCTGTACTCATGACGGTCGTCACGCTGATGTGGGAGGCGCGCGCGGCCGAGGGGCGTGGCGCGGAGCTGCTCGAATGGGCCCGCGCACGCGAACTGCCGGCTGCGCCGCTGCGCCGTGAGACCTTCCGCGCGCCTGGGGACCGCGTGCTCGTGCTGACCTGGTGGGAGGCTCGGCCGGAGCCCGCGGAGCCACCCGAACTGCCCGACCCCGCCCCGGAACTGATCAGCCGACCGGTGCACCGCTGGCGTTTCGAATCCGTCGACTTCCCCATGTGACAAGCAACCCCGTACGCCTGTTCGCCATCCATCAGTACGGAGTGGGTCGAACGGCGTACGGACATGGGGTGCTGGGGTGGGCGCGAACAGCGCGGGATGGCGGCGGATCGCGGGGGCACTGCTCGCGGCGGGACTGATACCAGGGCTCATATCGGGGTGCTCGACCACCTCCGAGGCAACCCCGGCGGTGCCACGCCAGAGCCATGCGGCCAAGGGCTCCGCGAAGGCCACCGACGGCCCGGACGGAAAAGGCTCCCGGGACGGGGCCGCCGGCACAGCCGCGGCCTACCGCAGGTGGGGTATCACGCCACTGGCCGCCCCGCCCGCACCGCCGAAGACCAAACCGGTGACCCTGCGCGCGGACGGCGACATCCCCGTGATCAGCGACATACCGGTGAAGGACAGGGTCGTCTTCATCACCGTCGACGACGGGGCCGAGAAGGACCCGAAGTTCCTGACGATGATGCAGGAGCTCAGGATCCCCTTCTCGATGTTCCTCACGGACTCGGCCATCAGCAGCGACTACGGCTACTTCGAGCGGCTGCGGAAGCTGGGCAACGGCATCCACAACCACACCCTCACCCACCCCAACCTCCGCACCCTGGGCGCGGCGGCCCAGAAGCGCGAGATCTGCGGCCAGCAGGACAAGCTCACGGCCCGCTACGGAACCGGGCCGCGCCTCCTCCGCCCGCCCTACGGCAACTGGAACGAGGACACCCGTGCCGCCGCGAGGGCCTGCGGCGCCCAGGCGATCGTGCTGTGGCGCGAGTCGATGCAGATCAGGAACATGCAGTACCAGCGCGGCGACAAGAAGCTGCACCCCGGCGACATCATCCTGGCTCACTTCCGCGGCCCTTCCGACCTCAAGGGGACGACGATGACCGAGATGACGGCGCACCTGCTGCGCCGCATCCAGGAGCAGGGCTTCACGGTCGCGCGCCTGGAGGACTACCTCTAGGGCGTGTCCGGGTGGCCCGGCAGGACCCGGGCAGCAGCGCCGCGAGCCCGGCCCCTCCGGGCCGGCGGCGCTGTTTCCCCCACGCGGCCCGGCACCTTTGGAATCGGGTTCCGGAAAAGTCCGGCGGCCGTGTCGATCGGCCCGCGTCCCGTTCGACGTACAGGGTGAGAGGCGGGGAACAGTCCCGCCCAGCGACGTACGGAGAACACCATGCCCCGCTACCTGTCGATGATCCGCGTCAACGAGTCCGAGGCCCCCGCCGAAGGGCCCAGCCCGGAGCTCATGCAGCGGATGGGGGTGCTGATCGAGGAGATGACCAAGGCCGGTGTGCTGCTCGACACGGCCGGGCTCACCCCGACCGCCCAGGGCAAGCGCGTCACCTGGTCCGGTGGGGAGGTCACCGTCACCGACGGGCCGTTCACCGAGTCCAAGGAGGTCATCGGGGGCTACGCGCTCATCCAGGCCAAGGACGAGGCCGAGGCGCTGGAGTGGACCAAGCGGTTCCTCCAGACCCATGAGTCCTTCTGGACCATCACCTGCGAGGTCCGGGAGATCGCCGAGGGCTGATTGCCGCCGCGCCACTCGGGTGCTCTGATGGGTACCCGTGAGCGCACCACAGGCGGACGGCACCACCGCGACCGTCGAGACGGTCTTCCGGATCGAGTCCGCGCGGATCATCGCGGCCGTGACCCGGATCGCCCGTGACATCGGCATCGCCGAGGAACTCGCGCAGGACGCTCTGGTCGCCGCGCTGGAACAGTGGCCGGAGTCGGGCGTCCCGGACAACCCGGGCGCCTGGCTCATGGCCACCGCCAGACACCGCGCGATCGACCTGGTCCGCCGCAGGGAGACCTACGCGCGCAAGCTCGCCGAGGTGGGCCGGGGCCTGGAGACGGCGGGAGCGGCGTACGAACCCGACCCGGCCGATCTGGCCTCGGGACCCGGCGACATCGACGACGACCTGCTGAGGCTCGTTTTCACCGCCTGCCACCCCGTGCTCTCCGCCGAGGCGCGCATCGCGCTCACGCTGCGGCTGCTGGGCGGGCTCACCACCACCGAGATCGCCCGGGCCTTCCTCGTGCCGGAACCGACCGTCGCCCAGCGCATCGTGCGCGCCAAGCGGACCCTGGCCAAGGCGGCGGTGCCCTTCGAGGTCCCGTACGGCGATGACCGCGCCGCCCGGCTCTCGTCCGTGCTGGAGGTCATCTATCTCGTCTTCGACGAGGGCTACGCGGCCACCGAAGGCGACGACTGGCTGCGCCCCGCCCTGTGCGAGGACGCCCTGCGGCTCGCCCGGGTACTGGCCGCCCTGATGCCCGATGAGCCCGAGGTCCACGGTCTGGCCGCCCTGCTGGAGCTCCAGGCCTCCCGTACGGGCGCGCGCACCGGCCCGGACGGCACACCCGTCCTGCTCGCCGACCAGAACCGCCGCCGCTGGGACCAGCTGCTGATCCGCCGCGGTTTCGCCGCCCTCGGCCGTGCGGGCGCGGCGGGCGCCCCGCCGGGCCCGTACGCACTCCAGGCCGCCATCGCCGCCTGCCACGCCCGCGCGGTGACCTACGAGGACACCGACTGGCCCACCATCGCGGCGCTGTACGCCCGCCTCACGGCCGTCGCGCCCTCTCCGGTCGTCGAGCTGAACCGAGCCGTCGCCGTCTCGATGGCCGAAGGACCCCGGGCCGGTCTCGCCCTCGTGGACGCCCTCGCCGCCGAACCGGCCCTGCGGGAATACCACTTGCTGCCGAGCGTGCGAGGCGACCTGCTGGCCCGGCTGGGCCGTACGGACCAGGCGCGGGCGGAGTTCGAGCGGGCGGCGTCCCTGACCCGCAACGCGCGGGAACGTGCGCTGCTGCGCGCGAAGGCGGACCGGACGCCGGGCGCGACGGCAGACGGGACCGGCCGCGGAGCCAGAGGCGTGAGCGGCCCCTGACGCCCCACCAGCGGAGGCCCAGCGGGACGCCGGTAACCTCACGGACATGCTCCGCCGTCGCCCTCTGCCCCCGCCTCCGCCGCCCGAGGCCCTGCGCACCTGGCCCGACCGAGAGGCACTCCTCGCCGACCGGGCGGCAGTGCTCGGGGACCTCACCGCACGGCTGATCGGGATGCCCAGGCTGCTGCTGTTCCTGCTCCAGGTGGCGCTGCTGCAACTGGGCTGGGGCATCGCGGGCAGCGGTCTCGCCTCGCTGGGCCCCGGCCTCGATGTCCCGGACCCGCTGAGCATGCTTTTCATCGCGGTCATCTTCGGTATCGCCACCGGCGTCCTGGTTCCGGCCGGGCTCATCGTCGGCTCGGGCGTCAGACGCAGCCGCCGTATCCGCGAACTGCTCGACCAGTGGGCCGTCCTGGACCGCGAGCCCGCCACCGACGCCCGTGTCCGGGCGCCCGGGCCCAGCCTGTGCTGGCTGCTGGCCTGTCTGTTCCTCGCCGCCTTCGGCCTCTGGCTCTGCTTCGCCATCCCGGCGTCCGCGCGCCCTGGCGCCACGACCTACGGCGAGGTCGCCTACTTCATGGGCGTGGGCGTCATCTGCTGGGTGATGGGCCTCATCGGCATCGTCAAGGCCGTGACCCACTACCGATGGGCGCTCCGCCTCACGGCGCCCGCCCGGCCGGTGCACACCCCTGCGGGCAGTGCGGGCGGCTGATCCGGCTACACGGGTCCGCCGATCAGCATCGTCGGCGCCCCCGCCACCCTCGTCAGGAACACCGTCGCCGCGTTCGGCCCGCTCGGCTTGACCTTGCGGCGCACCTCCTCGGGCTCCACGGCTGAGCCGCGCTTCTTCACCGTCAGGGTGCCGACGGCACGTTCGCGCAGCAGGGCCTTCAGCTTCTTGAGGTTGAAGGGCAGCTCGTCGGTGATCTCGTAGGCGGTGGCGTAAGGGGTCGGGCGCAGCTCGTCGGCCGTGATGTAGGCGATCGTCGGGTCGATCAGCCCGCCGCCGAGTTCGTCGGCGGCCTCGGCGACCAGATGTGCGCGGATCACGGCGCCGTCGGGCTCGTACAGATAGCGGCCGGTCGGGCGGACCGCGGGGTCCGGCAGACCGCGGCCGGTGAGCGTCACACCGGAGGGGAGGAGGGTGGCGCGGCGGTTCCCGGGGGTGATGACCTCGGTGCGGCCCGCGTCGTGCCAGAGCACGGCCTCCTTCACATCGCCGCCGTCCGAGATCCACTCGGCCTCGAAGTCCTCGGGGATCAGCTCATGCGGAATACCAGGGGCGATCTTGATGGCCCCGGTGCCGGTCCGCCGTACCGCGTCGATCGCCCAGGACAGCGGTGGCGAGTACGCCTCGGGGTCGAAGATCCGCCCGCCGCGCCCGCCGCCCCGTCTGGCCGGGTCGATGAACAGCGACTCCGAGCGGTCGAGGTCGTACTCCATGACGTCCGCGCAGGTGACCGTGATCAGCGGCGTCTCCACCACCGTGCGCACGTTGAGCAGGGCGGCCTCGGCGGTCAGCGGGTCCCGGTCGACCGCTTCCACGGCGAAGCCCTCGCGGGCCAGCGCGATGGCGTCTCCGCCGATACCGCAGCACAGGTCGGTGACCTGGGCGGGGCCGATGTCCCGGAACCGTGCGGCCCGGTAGGCGGCCACCGAGCGGCGGGTGGACTGCTCGACCCCGTTCGGCGTGAAGTACATCCGGTACGCGTCGTCGGCGCCGAACTTGGCCACCGCCCGCTGCCGCAGCCGCGCCTGGGTGAGCGCCGCCGAGACCAGCTCGGCCGGGTGCTCGCGGCGCAGCCGGGTCGCGACGGCGAGCTCCTGGGCGGGGTCGTGGTCCCGCAGGGCGGCCAGGAGGGTCTGCCCTTCGGCGCTGAGCAGCGGTCCGAGATGGGGGAAGGAGACGTCGTTCACCTGGTCATTGTCGGCCAGCCGGGGGATGGTGCGGCGTCGGGTGGCGGTGTCGGAGCGGTGTGGGCGCCCGGCGCTGACAGGATGCGCCGGTATGGGACTAGTACGACAAAACGCAAAAATGACGAAAGGCTGGCATCGTGGTTCACTCGTGCTGGCCGCGCTGATCGTCGCCGCGATCGGCGGCAACTGCGCCGTCGGCGGGAGCTGCGCGGGTATCGGCGCGCAGGGTCCCGGGTCCCACGGCCGGTACGGGGCCGCAGGCCCGGCGGGGGCGTACGGGGCGCCCGCGGGGCGCCTGGGGAAGCCGGCGACCGGTGCCCGGGCCGCGGCAGCCAGGCACTGGGGGCTCGACGAGCCACCGCTGGTCGCGCCGCGGCCGCCGGAGGAGAAGCCGGAGATCACCACACGCGAGGGCTTCGAGGTCCGCGACCCCGACGGCCTGCCGCCCGTGTTCACCACCGTGCCGACCACGGACCGGGTCGTCTTCCTCACGATCGACGACGGGGCCGAGAAGGACCCCGCGCTGCTGCGGATGATGAACGACCTGGAGATCCCGTACAGCGCCTTCCTCACCGACTACCTGGTCCGCGGCGACTACTCGTACTTCGGCCGGATGCGGGAACGCGGGGTGACGCTGAACAACCACACCCTCACCCACCCCTATCTGCGCGGTCGCCCCTACCGCTTCCAGCGCAGGGAGATCTGCGGTCAGCAGGCCCGGATCGAGGAGGAGTTCGGCGAGCGCCCCCGGCTCTTCCGGCCGCCTTACGGCGCCTACGACCGCAACACGCTGCGGGCCGCGAAGTCATGCGGAATCGAGGCCGTGCCGCTCTGGGCGGCTGAGGCCTTCCCGGACCACATGGAGTGGCGCGAGGCGGACCGGGATCTGCACCCCGGCGACATCATCCTCACGCACTTCCGGGGTGAGGCGGAGTGGGAGGCCCGGATGCCCGATCTGATCCGGAGGGTCATGAAGGTCATCACCGAGAGGGGGTACGCGGTGGCGCGGCTGGAGGATTACGTATAGCCGCGGACCGGACGAGGGCGGCGGCACACGCGGTGCGGAACACGGCCGGGAGTCCGGCCGTTGTCCTGACCGGGAGAGGCCCGGGGAGTGAACGGGAGCGACCGCCACACGGGGTTGATTGGCACTCCGCTTGACCGAGTGCTAATCGCAGTCATAGTCTCGGCTCTGGCACTCCCCACAGGAGAGTGCCAACACAGCGACGGGCAGGTCCGGCACCCGCGACGACGGATCCACCTGGTCGCCACCTCAGACAGTAAACCCCGTGAGATCTCCGAAGGGGGAGGTCGGATCGTGACGACCACCAGCTCCAAGGTTGCCATCAAGCCGCTCGAGGACCGCATTGTGGTCCAGCCGCTCGACGCCGAGCAGACCACGGCCTCTGGCCTGGTCATCCCGGACACTGCCAAGGAGAAGCCCCAGGAGGGCGTCGTCCTGGCCGTCGGCCCGGGCCGTTTCGAGAACGGCGAGCGCCTGCCGCTCGACGTCAAGACCGGCGACGTCGTGCTCTACAGCAAGTACGGCGGCACCGAGGTGAAGTACAACGGCGAGGAGTACCTCGTCCTCTCGGCCCGCGACGTGCTCGCGATCGTCGAGAAGTAATTCACCGGCAGTTTTGCATTGAGCCGCGCCCCTGGCCCCCGTGTCCTCAGTAGCCGGGTGGCCCGGGGCGCGGTTCGTTTTGAGAGGACTTGAGAAGCTCCATGGCGAAGATCCTGAAGTTCGACGAGGACGCCCGTCGCGCCCTTGAGCGCGGCGTCAACAAGCTTGCTGACACGGTCAAGGTGACGATCGGTCCCAAGGGCCGCAACGTCGTGATCGACAAGAAGTTCGGTGCCCCCACCATCACCAACGACGGCGTCACCATCGCCCGTGAGGTGGAGATCGAGGACCCGTACGAGAACCTCGGCGCCCAGCTGGTGAAGGAGGTGGCGACCAAGACCAACGACATCGCGGGTGACGGCACCACCACCGCCACCGTGCTCGCCCAGGCCCTGGTCCGCGAGGGTCTGCGCAACGTCGCCGCCGGTGCCTCCCCGGCCGCCCTGAAGAAGGGCATCGACGCCGCGGTCAAGGCCGTCTCCGACGAGCTGATCGCCACCGCGCGTCCGATCGAGGAGAAGTCCGACATCGCCGCCGTCGCCGCGCTGTCCGCCCAGGACCAGCAGGTCGGCGAGCTCATCGCCGAGGCGATGGACAAGGTCGGCAAGGACGGTGTCATCACCGTCGAGGAGTCCAACACCTTCGGTCTGGAGCTGGACTTCACCGAGGGCATGGCCTTCGACAAGGGCTACCTGTCGCCGTACATGGTGACCGACCCGGAGCGTATGGAGGCCGTCCTCGACGACCCGTACATCCTGATCCACCAGGGCAAGATCTCCGCGATCACGGACCTGCTGCCGCTGCTGGAGAAGATCATCCAGTCCGGTGGCTCCAAGCCGCTCCTGATCATCGCCGAGGACGTCGAGGGCGAGGCCCTGTCCACGCTCGTCGTCAACAAGATCCGCGGCACCTTCAACGCGGTCGCGGTCAAGGCCCCCGGCTTCGGTGACCGCCGCAAGGCGATGCTCCAGGACATGGCCACCCTCACCGGTGCCACCGTCATCGCCGAGGAGGTCGGCCTCAAGCTCGACCAGGCGGGTCTGGACGTGCTGGGCACCGCCCGCCGGGTCACCATCACCAAGGACGACACCACGGTCGTCGACGGCGGCGGCAAGAGCGGGGACGTGGCCGGCCGCGTCGCGCAGATCAAGGCCGAGATCGAGAGCACGGACTCCGACTGGGACCGCGAGAAGCTCCAGGAGCGCCTCGCGAAGCTGGCCGGCGGCGTGTGCGTGATCAAGGTCGGCGCCGCCACCGAGGTGGAGCTGAAGGAGAAGAAGCACCGTCTGGAGGACGCCATCTCCGCGACCCGCGCCGCGGTCGAGGAGGGCATCGTCTCCGGTGGTGGCTCCGCGCTGGTCCACGCCGTCAAGGTGCTCGAGGGCAACCTCGGCAAGGACGGCGACGAGGCCACCGGTGTCGCGGTCGTCCGCCGCGCCGCCGTGGAGCCGCTGCGCTGGATCGCCGAGAACGCCGGCCTCGAGGGCTACGTCATCACCGCGAAGGTGGCGGAGCTGGAGAAGGGCCAGGGCTTCAACGCCGCGACCGGCGAGTACGGCGACCTTGTGAAGGCCGGCGTCATCGACCCGGTCAAGGTCACCCGCTCCGCGCTGGAGAACGCCGCGTCGATCGCCTCCCTGCTGCTCACCACCGAGACCCTCGTGGTGGAGAAGAAGGAAGAGGAGCCGGCCGACGCGGGCCACGGCCACGGCCACGGCCACTCCCACTGAGCTGAACCGCTGAGCGGCCCCGCTGCTCAGTAGCGCATGAGCCCTCGCTCCCGCACGGGAGCGAGGGCTCATGCCGTAGGTACGTGCCCGTCTGTACGACTACATCTCCAGCACGCCGAGCTGCCCCATCAAGCCCAGCCGGTCGTACTGCCACCAGGCCTCGCAGATCATGCCCTCCCGGAACCGGTGGGTGGTCGTGCCGGTCATGGTGCACTGCCTGCTGGTCGGCTCGACGCCCATGAACTGCCCGTTGTGCAGGCCGTTCCAGGTCCAGCGGGTGGCGACGCGGTCGCCTTCGGCGATCTGGTCCTCGAGCTCGAAGGTGAAATCGAACCCGGCGCTCCACTGGGCGACCTCGCGCAGGAAGGCGTCAATGCCCACGAGGTCGGCCGGGTTGGACGGATCGTGGTCCCGGTAGTCGTACGTCAGCAGCTCACGCAGCAGCTCCGGGTTCTCCGAGATGCAGTCGAGGAAGAACCTGCGGCTGGCCCCCTTGTTGAGCTGCTCGTCCCGGACCACGTCCAGATCGGTGAAGGTGGGCATGCCGTCGCACAGCGCCACCATCCTCTCGAAGCTCCGGTCGGTCTCGGGCAGGTTCGAGTTCCTCATCGCGTCTTCGTACGAGGGGAATTCGACGAACTCGATGACGTGGTTCGAATCCGAGCGGTCCCTGGTGACCAGGCTGTGGGTCGCGGTGCGCTTGCCTCCGGTCTGCTCGACCCAGATGTCCAGGAGTTGGTTGAGCTCGTCCAGGCGGTCCGTCTTGCAGTCGATCATTTGTACGAACGTCATGGCGTCTCCCTAGGGGAGTCACTGGGATACGCCCATTTTAGTGATATTCGTACCGATTGGAGCCGATCAGTGCTGCTGGGCTCTGGTCAGTGGTTTCCGCTCGGCCCGTACCTGCGGCCCGCCCGCGAACTGAACCCGCCCAGGAGTCCCCGGGGCGTCAGTTTCACCACGCCCATCAGCGCCTTGTAGCGAGGGTCGGGAACGGAAAGCGACTTGCCGCGCGCCAGATCGGAAAGCGCCGTGGACACCAGCTTGTCGGCGTCCAGCCACATCCATCCGGGGATGTTGCCGGTTCCCATCCCGGCTCGCTCGTGGAACTCGGTGCGAACGAAACCGGGGCACAGCGCCATCAGCCGCACCCCCGTGCCCGCGAGATCGCGGGCCGCGCCCTGGGTGAACTGCACGACCCACGCCTTGGATGCCCCGTACGTACCCCGGGGCACGAACGCCGCCACCGATGCCACATTGACCACTCCGCCACGGCCGCGCTCGCGCATCGGTCCGGCAGCCGCCGACGTCAGCCGCAGCACCGCCTCGCAGTGCACCTTCAGCATCCGCAGCTCATCAGGCATGGACACTTCGAGATAGCGCCCCTTGTTGCCGAACCCGGCGTTGTTCACCAGCAGGTCCACCGGACGCCTGTGGTCTCCGAGCCGTGCCTCGACCGACTCGATGCCCGCGTCCTCCGCCAGGTCCGCGGTCAGCACTTCGGCCTCGATGCCGTGCCGGTCGTGCAGTTCGGTCGCCTGCTCCTGGAGCCGCTTGGTGTCGCGGGCCACCAGGACCAGATCGTGTCCGTCCGCCGCCAGGCGCCGCGCGAACGCGGCGCCGATGCCAGCGGTCGCGCCGGTGATGAGTGCTGTCGTCATGTACGGCACGTTAGTGCCCCTCGCGTATGTGGGGCATACGGGCGATCCGGCCCACGGCGCCGGTCACGGACGTCGCCCACGGGAGGTGATGCCGCCATTCGGGTGAATTGCGGGAACGGCGGCCACCGCCGGACCCTGAAAGCAACCTCAAAGCATCCATTGAGCAGAGCAACCGGAATTGCAAGTGAAGCTTATGCTTGCCGGTGTGTTCGAAGCCCGTCATCTGCGCATCCTGCGCACCGTCGCCGCCACCGGCTCCTTCTCGGCCGCGGCCCGCGAGCTGGGCTGCACCCAGCCCGCCGTCAGTCAGCAGATGAAGGCGCTCGAAACCGCGGCCGGCACACCCCTGCTGGTCCGGACCGGTCGCGAGATGCGCCTCACCCAGGCCGGTGAGGCGCTGGTGCGCCACGCCGCGGGCATTCTCGCCGGGCTCACCGCTGCGGAGGAGGAGGTCGCGGCGATCGCGGGGCTGCGTGCGGGGCGGGTCCGGCTGGTGTCGTTCCCGAGCGGCAACTCGACTCTGGTGCCGACCGCGCTCGCCGCCCTGCGTGCGGCGCATCCCGGCACCCGGGTATCGCTCGTCGAGGCGGAGCCGCCGCGCTCGGAGGCGATGCTGCGCGAGGGCGACGCCGATGTGGCGCTGGCCTTCCGCTACGGCGACGCGGGCACGGAGTGGGATGACCTGGTGGTCCGACCGCTGCTGGGCGACCGGCTGGTAGGGCTGGTCCCCGAGGGGCACCGGCTGGCCGGAGTCGATGCGGTGGCGATCGCGGATCTGGCGGACGAGTCCTGGATCGCGGGCTGCCCGCGCTGCCGCCGCCAGCTTGTCGCCGTCTGCGAGGAGTCCGGGTTCACCCCCCGGATCGATTTCGCCACGGACGACTACCCGGCCGTGGTCGGACTCGTCGGCGCGGGTCTCGGCGTGGCCGTACTGCCCGAGCTCGCCCTGGAGGCCGTGCTCCCCAAGCGGGTCCGCACGGTCACCGTGGAGCCCGCCGTGCACCGCGAGATCGTCGCACTGACCCTTCCCGACCTGGCTCAGGTGCCCGCGGTGGCCGCCACGCTGGAGCAGCTGGCCGTCGCCGCGGCACGCTGAGGCGGCGCCGCACCGGCCGGACGGTGCGCGCGCATGGCAGACGGATGCCCAGGCGCAGTCGGACGCCCGTGCAGGAACGTTTCTTCGTATGTTCTCGACTCAGCGGGTCAGGTATGGCCGCCGGTGGCACCGCCTGCGCTCGATGCCGGGATCAGCCGGTTCCGTGCCCGCCCCATGAGCTCCTCGCGTTCGTCCTCCGTCAGTCCGCCCCACACCCCGTAGGGCTCCCGCACCGCCAGCGCGTGCGCCGCGCACTCCGCACGCACCGGACACCTCATGCAGACCTCTTTCGCCGAGTTCTCGCGTGCGCTTCTCGCTGCGCCGCGTTCCCCTTCGGGATGGAAGAAGAGTGAGCTGTCTACCCCACGGCACGCTGCGAGCAGCTGCCAGTCCCACAGATCGGCGTTCGGTCCGGGAAGGCGGGAGAAATCTGCCATAGCGCATGTCCCCTTGTAACCGTGCTGAGTGGATGCCTGAAGCTCTGACCGTACATCTACGGTGTTAGTAGATGTAAATATGACTCATTGCGAATCTAGCCACAGACACCAGCAAAAGGGAAGAAAAGCCGCTAAATGGGGCATAGAGGCCGTCAGAGTTGCTGGTGAGCCGTGTTGCTCTCCTCCGTGCGCGGCTCCTCACGTAGAGTGCCGAAGGCGCCCATCGCACCCGTAACTCTTTCGAGTGACCGTCGTTGAGAGTGCGGAGGCGGTTGAGAGAACAAGCACTCGGGCAGAAATCCGGGTGCGTCAACCGCACAGGTGACGATACGTAACCAGCCTGGAGGCTCAAGGTGACGCGCATCAGCTGCGGAGGGCGGCCATGACATCCGTCCTCGTCTGCGACGACTCCCCGCTCGCCCGAGAGGCGCTCCGCCGCGCGGTCGCAACCGTGCCCGGCGTAGAGCGTGTGACGACCGCGGCCAACGGCGAGGAAGTCCTCCGCCGATGGGGCGCCGACCGCTCGGACCTGATTCTTATGGACGTACGCATGCCCGGACTGGGCGGCGTCGAGACGGTCCGTCGGCTGCTCTCCGCCGACCCCGGTGCCCGGATCATCATGCTCACGGTCGCCGAGGACCTGGACGGCGTCGCGCTCGCCGTGGCCGCCGGCGCCCGCGGCTATCTGCACAAGGACGCCTCGCGCGCCGAACTGCGGGCCACGGTGACCCAGGCGTTGGCCGACCCGACCTGGCGGCTCGCCCCGCGCAGACTGCGCTCGGCGGAGATGGGCGCTGCGCCCACGCTCACCGCGCGTGAGATCCAGGTGCTCGAAGGCATGAGCCACGGCCGGTCGAACGCCGAGATCGGGCGGGAGCTGTTCCTCTCCGAGGACACGGTGAAGACCCACGCCAGGCGACTGTTCAAGAAGCTGGGCGCCTCGGACCGGGCGCACGCGGTGGCGCTCGGCTTCCGCTGGGGCCTGGTTCGCTGAGCCGTGCCTGGCGAGGCCGGGCCTGTGCCCGGTGAGCAGGCTCACGGTGCGCGCCCCTCGCGGTGGGGGCGTGGCCGGCGAGGGGGGCCGGACGTGGCGCACAGCGTGGTTCCGTGGGCGGCGCCAGGAGTGGCACCGCCCACACCCGCCCGTCGGTTGGCGTGGCTATCCCGGCCCGCGGGCACACGTTTCCCGCGGGATGCCGCATGCTTGAGGTGTGGAGGTTCTCGGGGACAGGTCGGTCGAGCGCAAGGGGAGGGCGCAGGAGATGACATCCGGCGCACCTGCTCATAACGCTTCGGTGCACAACTACGGACGCGGTGCCACAGATCAATGGCAGTCAAGGCACCATGGATCGATGCGCAACGACGAGGCGGTGAATGCCCGCGGGGTGATCGGTCCACTCGTACTGCGCGCTGTGGACGGCGATGAGCAGGCGACACACGATCTGCTCGCGCATGTGCATCCGCTCGCCCTGCGCTACTGCCGTACGCGGCTGAGCCGGCTGCCCGGTGATGCCCGTCATTTCGTGGAGGACCTCGCGCAGGAGGTCTGTGTCGCCGTCCTGATGGCGCTGCCGCGCTACCGCGACACGGGCAGGCCGTTCGAAGCGTTCGTCTTCGCGATCGCCGCGCACAAGGTGGCCGATCTCCAGAGGGCCGCCATGCGGCATCCGGGCTCCACGGCCGTGCCGTCCGACGAGATGCCCGAACGCCCGGACGACTCACTGGGCCCCGAGGAGCGGGCGCTGCTGAGCGACGACGCGGAGTGGGCCAAGCGACTGCTCGCCAATCTGCCGGAGAACCAGCGGGAGCTGCTGGTGCTCCGGGTCGCCGTCGGGCTGACCGCCGAGGAGACCGGGCAGATGCTGGGGATGTCCCCGGGGGCCGTGCGGGTGGCGCAGCACCGGGCGCTCAGCAGGCTGCGGGCACTCGCGGAGCAGTGAGTGCGACAGCCCCTCATGAACGTATGAACACACAAAGCTGCTCTGTGATCTTGATCGTGGAATGAGACACGGGCGGATCCCGTTAGCATGGACATCCGCACCGAGCAAGGCCATCTGGGGAAGGTGTCATGACTGCCAACGTCGACGGAGTGCCCGAGAAATTCGCGACACTCGGGCTGACCTACGACGATGTGCTCCTGCTGCCGGGCGCGTCCGACATGGCGCCCGACGAGATCGACACCTCCTCGTTCGTCTCGAGGAATGTCCGGGTCAACATCCCGCTGCTGTCGGCCGCCATGGACAAGGTCACCGAGGCCCGGATGGCCATCGCCATGGCCCGCCAGGGCGGCGTGGGCGTGCTGCACCGCAATCTCTCCATCGCCGATCAGGCCAACCAGGTCGACCTGGTCAAGCGCTCCGAGTCCGGCATGGTCACCGACCCGGTCACGGTGAACCCGGACGCCACGCTGGCCGAGGCCGACGCCATCTGCGGCAAGTTCCGCATCAGCGGTGTCCCGGTCACCGACCGGGCGGGCAAGCTGCTGGGCATCGTCACCAACCGCGACATGGCCTTCGAGACCGACCGCTCGCAGCAGGTGCGGGACGTCATGACCCCGATGCCGCTGGTCACCGGCAAGGTCGGCATCTCCGGCGTGGACGCCATGGAGCTGCTGCGCCGCCACAAGATCGAGAAGCTGCCGCTCGTCGACGACCACGGCATCCTCAAGGGCCTGATCACGGTCAAGGACTTCGTCAAGGCGGAGAAGTACCCGCAGGCGGCGAAGGACAAGAACGGCCGGCTCATCGTGGGCGCGGCCGTCGGTGTCGCGGGTGACGCGTTCGAGCGTGCCCAGGCCCTGATCGAGGCCGGTGTCGACTTCATCGTCGTGGACACGGCCCATGGCCACTCCAAGCTCGTCGGCGACATGGTCGCCAAGATCAAGTCCAATGGCTCGATCGATGTGATCGGGGGCAATGTCGCGACCCGCGACGGCGCCCAGGCGCTCATCGACGCCGGTGTCGACGGCATCAAGGTCGGTGTCGGCCCGGGCTCGATCTGCACCACCCGGGTCGTCGCCGGTATCGGCGTCCCGCAGGTCACCGCGATCTACGAGGCGTCCCTCGCGGCCAAGGCGGCGGGCGTCCCGGTGATCGGCGACGGTGGCCTCCAGTACAGCGGCGACATCGCCAAGGCCCTGGTCGCCGGGGCCGACACGGTGATGCTCGGCTCACTGCTCGCCGGCTGCGAGGAGTCGCCCGGCGAGCTGCTGTTCATCAACGGCAAGCAGTTCAAGTCGTACCGCGGCATGGGCTCGCTCGGAGCCATGCAGTCCCGTGGTGAGCAGCGCTCCTTCTCCAAGGACCGCTACTTCCAGGAGGGCGTCGCGTCCGACGAGAAGCTGGTGCCCGAGGGCATCGAGGGGCAGGTGCCCTACCGTGGCCCGCTCTCCGCGGTCGTCCACCAGCTGGTGGGTGGTCTGCGCCAGTCGATGTTCTACGTCGGCGGCCAGACGGTGCCGGAGCTCCAGGAGCACGGCCGGTTCGTACGGATCACGTCCGCGGGGCTCAAGGAGAGCCACCCGCACGACATCCAGATGACGGTCGAGGCGCCGAACTACAGCAGGAAGTAGCGGCGGGTTCGTTTCGTCAGGGGCGGTTCCGGGGATTCCCGGGACCGCCCCTGGCGTATGCGTCGGGGATACTGGTAGACGCAGACGTAGAGGGAAAGGCCACACATCGTGACTGAGATCGAGATCGGGCGCGGCAAGCGCGGCCGCAGGGCGTATGCGTTCGACGACATCGCCGTCGTACCGAGCCGGCGTACCCGGGACCCGAAGGAGGTCTCGATCGCGTGGCAGATCGATGCCTACCGATTCGAACTGCCCTTCCTCGCCGCCCCGATGGACTCGGTTGTCTCGCCGCAGACCGCGATCCGCATCGGCGAGCTGGGCGGCCTGGGAGTGCTGAACCTCGAGGGTCTGTGGACCCGCTACGAGGACCCGCAGCCACTGCTGGACGAGATCGCGGAGCTGCCCACCGAGAGCGCGACCCGTCGTCTCCAGGAGATCTACGCAGCGTCGATCAAGGAAGAGCTGATCGGGCAGCGCCTCAAGGAGGTCCGTGATTCCGGGGTCGTCACGGCCGCGGCGCTGTCGCCGCAGCGGACCGCCCAGTTCTCCAAGGCCGTCGTCGACGCGGGGGTGGACATCTTCGTCATCCGCGGGACGACCGTCTCCGCCGAGCATGTCTCGGGAGCTGCCGAGCCGCTCAACCTCAAGCAGTTCATCTACGAACTGGACGTCCCCGTCATCGTCGGCGGCTGCGCCACCTACACCGCCGCGCTGCACCTGATGCGCACGGGTGCGGCGGGCGTCCTGGTCGGCTTCGGCGGTGGCGCCGCGCACACCACGCGGAACGTGCTGGGCATCCGGGTCCCGATGGCCACCGCGGTCGCGGACGTCGCCGCGGCGCGCCGCGACTACATGGACGAGTCCGGTGGCCGTTACGTCCACGTCATCGCGGACGGTGGTGTCGGCTGGTCCGGCGACCTCCCCAAGGCCGTGGCCTGTGGCGCGGACGCCGTGATGATGGGCTCCCCCCTCGCCCGCGCCACCGACGCCCCCGGCCGGGGCCACCACTGGGGCATGGAGGCCGTCCACGAGGACGTCCCGCGCGGAAAGCTCGTCGACCTGGGCATTGTCGGCACGACGGAGGAGATCCTCGCGGGTCCCTCGCACAGCCCGGACGGCTCGATGAACTTCTTCGGTGCGTTGAGGCGCGCGATGGCGACGACGGGCTACAGCGAGCTGAAGGAGTTCCAGCGGGTCGAGGTGACCGTCGCGGACTCCCAGCACCAGCGCTGATGCCGCGCGGTGCGGGGTGGGCTCTGACGCCTGCCCCGCACCGACGGGCCTCGTGGCCCGTGTGACGGCGGCCTACGGGGTGCGTTGCGCCCCGCGGCCCCGCCGTCAACCGAAGGTCACGCCTTCTTCGCGCCGCCGAACGCCGCGAGCGCGGCCATCGCGAAGAAGACGTAGGTCATGAAGTCCTGGCTCTCGCCCCAGATCCCCGTCAACAGGCTGAAGCTGTCGAGGAACGTGTCCAGCAGGGAGACGCCCGACGCCTTGGACAGGATGATCGCGATCGCGAGAAGCTGCCCCAGGTAGACCGCGCCAAGCGAGAGCGCGGCACTCACGACGGGCAGCACCGGGTTGCGCCCGCCCACCTTCGCCGCGGCGAAGCCCACGAGGAAGCCGACGCCGATGGCCGCGTAGCCGATCTCCCGCTCGATGCCCCCGGCGATGCCGCCGTAGGCCGCGGCCGCGACGAGTGCGGCGACGAGTGCGGCCAGCAGCCCGAGGGCGACGTTGTTACGGGCCGGTGCCGGTGCCGGCGCCGGGGCGGTGGCGGTGGCGAACGGGTTGCCGGACGGCGGCATGGATGCGGACATGCTGAAGTTCCCCCATGAGTTGAGATAAGAGCGCACGGATGTGCGACAAGCGGCGTTGGAGGCTAGCACCTTCGTGCGACAACGCTCATCGGGATTCAGAGGCGGTGCGCGGCGCCTGCCGGGGTCACCCCCCGGGTGTCCAGCAGCAACTGGGCCTTCACCGACAGACCCTGGAGGTCATAGGTGCGGTGGTGCTGGAGAAGGATCGTCAGATCGGCGTCCGCCGCGGCTTCGTAGAGGAAGTCCGCGCGGGGGACAGGGCTGTCCTGGACGCGCCAGTCGGAGATGTACGGGTCGTGGTAGGTGACGGACGCGCCCAGCTCCCGGAGCCGCCCGGCGAGCTCGGGTGCGGGTGAGCCCGCGGGGTCGGCGAGATCCGCCTTGTAGGTGACCCCGAGAAGGAGTACGCGTGCGCCGCGTACGGACTTCCCGTGTTCGTTGAGCAGCGCGGCGCAGCGCTGGATGACGTACCCCGGCATGCTGTCGTTGATCCGGCCGGCCAGCTCGACCAGGCGCAGGGGCCGGTGCGTGCCGATGGTGTCGAGAGGGATGCCGTGCCCGCCGACGCCGGGTCCCGGCCGGAATGCCTGGAAGCCGAACGGCTTGGTCTCGGCGCAGCGGATGACGTCCCACAGATCGACGCCGAGTTCATGGCAGAGGACCGCCATCTCGTTGACGAGGGCGATGTTGACATGCCGGAAGTTGGTTTCGAGCACCCGGACGGTCTCCGCCTCGCGTGGTCCGCGCGCCCTGACCACCTTGTCGGTGAGGCGCCCGTAGAACGCGGCGGCGGCTTCGGTGCAGGCCGGTGTGAGCCCGCCGATCACTCTGGGCGTCGCGGCGCAGCCGGGGGACCGGTCGCCGGGATCGAGTCGGCTCGGGGAGTGGGCGAGTGCGAAGTCATGGCCCGCCCGGAGTCCTGATCCGGCTTCGAGAACGGTCCGCAGACGGCTCTCCGTGGTGCCTGGCGGGACCGCGGATTCCAGCACCACGGTGGTGTGCGGGCGCAGTCGCACGGCCAGGGCACGGGCGGCCTCGTCGACGGCCGTCAGGTCGGGGGCCCGGTCGGCGCCGAGGGGAGTGGGGGCGCAGATGACGGCGGTGCGGACGCGGCCGAGCTGTCCGGGGTCGGTCGTGGGCCGGAAGCCGCCTGCGAGCATGCGGCGGAGGTCGGCGGCACTGAGTGAGCCGTCCACCGGCGGGCGTCCCGCGGCCAGTTCGGCGACGGTGCGCGGATCGGTGTCGTAACCGATGGTCTGGATGCCGGCGGTCACGGCCGCGTGGGCGAGCGGCAGTCCGATGTGGCCTAGTCCGATGACGGCGAGATCTGCGGGCATGGCGGTGAGCCGTCCTTCCCGGTAGCCGAAGCTCCTGTAGCCGAAGGGGACGCTGCTCGCAAGTTCTGTGGACGGACGAGCCAGGGCGAGCCAGAACAAGCCAGCGCAATGTCAGACTAGGAGTAAATATGACCGAAATATGGCATTGCGCGACGCAGGCCCTCCGAGTGTTGTCCACAGGCGGTGGCTGAAGCAGGGGAGTGCGGACAGAATCGAGGTGTGAGTCCCACCCAATGAGGGCGACGGGAGGCAGCCGTGAGGACAGCGACACTGGGGCCCGCCCAGCGTGCCGAGGCACTGGCCACGATGGCGGAGCGCGAGCTGGACGTGCTGGTGGTCGGCGCGGGAGTGGTCGGCGCCGGCACCGCGCTGGACGCCGCGACACGCGGACTCTCCACCGGGCTGGTGGAGGCCCGCGACTGGGCGTCGGGCACCTCCAGCAGATCCAGCAAGCTCATCCACGGCGGGCTGCGCTACCTGGAGATGCTGGACTTCGCGCTGGTCCGGGAGGCACTCAAGGAGCGCGGGCTGCTGCTGGAGCGGCTCGCACCGCACCTGGTGCGGCCCGTTCCCTTCCTGTATCCGCTCCAGCACAGGGGCTGGGAGCGGCTCTACGCCGGATCGGGTGTCGCGCTGTACGACGCGATGTCGGTGTCGTCGGGCCATGGCCGCGGTCTGCCGGTCCACCGCCACCTCAGCCGCACGCACGCGCTGCGCGTCGCGCCCTGTCTGCGCAAGGACGCCCTGGTGGGGGCCTTGCAGTACTACGACGCCCAGATGGATGACGCCCGCTTCGTGGCCACCCTGGTGCGCACGGCGGCGAGCTACGGTGCCCAGGTCGCCAGCCGGGCACGGGTGGTCGGCTTCCTGCGGGAGGGCGAGCGGGTCGTCGGCGCCCGGGTGCAGGACGTGGAGGCGGGCGGGGAGTACGAGGTCAGGGCGAAGCAGATCGTCAATGCCACCGGGGTGTGGACGGACGACACCCAGGCCCTGATCGGCGAGCGCGGCCAGTTCCACGTCAGGGCTTCCAAGGGCATCCACCTGGTGGTGCCCAAGGACCGGATCCACTCCACCACCGGGCTGATCCTGCGGACCGAGAAGTCCGTGCTCTTCGTCATTCCCTGGGGCCGGCACTGGATCGTCGGGACCACGGACACCGACTGGGACCTGGACAAGGCGCACCCCGCGGCCTCCAGCGCCGATATCGACTATCTGCTGGAGCACGTCAACTCCGTCCTGGCCGTGCCGCTGAGCCGCGATGACGTCCAGGGGGTATACGCGGGACTGCGCCCGCTACTCGCGGGAGAGTCGGAAGCCACGAGCAAGCTCAGCCGCGAGCACACGGTGACCCATACGGCCCCCGGCCTGGTCGTCGTCGCCGGCGGCAAGTACACGACGTACCGGGTGATGGCGAAGGACGCCGTGGACGAGGCGGTGCACGGCCTCGACCAGCGGGTGGCGCCCTGCGTCACGGAGGATGTGCCGCTGATGGGCGCCGAGGGCTACCGGGCTCTGTGGAACGCGCGGGTGAGGATCGCCGAGAGCACCGGCATCCATGTCGCCCGGGTGGAGCACCTGCTGAACCGCTTCGGCTCCATGACCGAGGAGGTGCTGGACCTCATAGCGAAGGACCCCGGGCTCGGTGAGCCGCTCGCCGCCGCCGACGACTATCTGCGGGCCGAGGTCGTGTATGCCGCGTCCCACGAGGGCGCCCGCCATCTGGATGACGTCCTCACCCGGCGTACGAGGATCTCCATCGAGACCTTCGACCGGGGCGCCCGCAGTGCCCGGGAGTGCGCGGAGCTGATGGCGCCGGTGCTCGGCTGGGACAAGGAGCAGATCCAGAAGGAAGTCGAGCACTACGAGAAGCGGGTGGAGGCCGAGCGGGAGTCCCAGCGTCAGCCGGACGACCTGACGGCCGACGCGGCACGGCTCGGTGCGCCCGACATCGTCCCGATCTGACGTGCGCCCGCTGGGGGTTGCGGGACAGGCCTCAGGCCCCGACCCGGCCTTGTGCGGGTGCCGCGTCGGGGGCGTTCGTCAGAGCATGACGCGGTAGTGCGTGGTCAGGCGCCGGTCCTCGCCCAGGATGTGGAAGGCGAGGCCGGGCGGCTGGTCGCGGTCTGCGGGGCGGTCGCCTTCCCAGGGCATGCGCAGGGTCCAGGTGACGGCCGGTCCGACGATCAGGGGGCGGGCCGCGAAGGTCGAGGCGGCGGCGGTGTGGGCGTGCCCGGTCAGCACGGCGGCCACCTGCGGGTGCGCGTTCAGCAAGGCGGCCAGCTGTCCGGGTTGTTCGAGCATCCCGGAGTCGGGCAGCGGGTGGTGGAGTGCGACAGGCGGCTGGTGGAAGGCGATCAGCGCCGGGGTGCCCGCGGCAGTCCGGTGAGCCGGGTGTCGATCCAGTCGAGGGTCTGGGCGTCGAGGCGGCCCTCGTCGCGGCCGGGGATCGTCGAGTCGCACATCAGGATGGCGACCCCGTTGATGTGATGGATCCGGTTGATGGGGTCGTGGCCGGGAGCCTCACCGAGCAGGGCCTTGCGGTAGGCAGGACGCGCGTCGTGGTTGCCGGGGCAGGTGAGCACCGGGAAAGGGGCCGTCAGGATGCGGGCCGCCTCCTCGTATTCGGCTTCAGCGCCGTGGTCGGCGATGTCCCCGGTGACCAGGAGGGCGTCGACGGTCCGGGCCTTGTTCGCCAAGGCGGTCAGTCCCGCTCCGGCGAGCGCAGCGGATGCACGTCAACTGCCACCGGCCGAGCGGGCACTGGCCCGTCTCAACGAGGTCGCCGCCCGTGAAGCGGTCGTCCCGCGGCTGGACTGGCCGCCGGAAGGGTCCCCAGTGGCCCGCCTGCTGCCGACGGAGCGTGATCCGGGGATCCGGCTCGTGGCGGCCTTGGCCCGTGCTGCCGTCGACTTCCTGAGCGGCCCGCAGCGGGCGCAGTTGCATGCCTGCTCCGCGCCCCGCTGTGTGCGCTACTTCCTCAAGAGCCACGGGCGGCAGGAATGGTGCAAGCCGTCCTGCGGAAACCGCGCCCGGGCAGCCCGCTACTACCGACGTCAGCGCATGGCAGCCGACGGGCCTTCCTCCTCGTCCTGACGCACGGAGGACCCGGGAGTATCGGCGGTCCTGGAATAAGGGAGAATGGGAACTCTTCCAGGGCGCGTTACCGCATCGCGTGGAAGCGGCATACGCGGGCGGGGATCAGGGATCGCAGAGGGGACGCATGTCGGAGGCGGAGCAGTCGCAGGACACGGCACCGGAGCCCTCGCGGGACACTGACCAGGACGCCGAGGGCGCCGTGGCGAAGAGCTCTGACGGGGGCTCGGGGACGGACGCCGGCAAGAAGACGGTCAGGAAGACGGCGGAGGCGAAGCCCCCGGAGAGCGCCAAGCCGGACAAGGGCGCCGAGCCCGTTGGCGCGGAACACGCCGACGGCGCCGAGGAAGCCTCTGCCGGCGATGACACGGGCGCGGGTCCGGACACCGGGAGCGGCGACGCCGGGGCCGAACCGGACCGGGCCGCGGACTCCGGCGCGGACGGCGCCGAGGTCTCGCGCGAAGGCAAGGACGAGGCGTCAGCCGCCAAGCGCGGTACAGCGAAGGGCGCGGACACCCACACGCGCAGTGCCGGCAGTGGTGCCGCCGCCATGAAGCCCTCGGCGGAGGGGCGCCTGCTGGGCGGACGCTACCGGCTCGGCGGGGTGCTCGGGCGCGGCGGCATGGGCACCGTGTGGCGTGCCGTCGACGAAATGCTCGGACGCACCGTCGCGGTGAAGGAGCTCCGTTTCACCAGCAGCATCGACGAGGACGAGAAGCGCCGCCTCATCACCCGCACCCTGCGCGAGGCCAAGGCGATCGCCCGGATCCGCAACGCCAACGCGGTGACGGTCTACGACGTGGTCGACGAGGACGACCGTCCCTGGATCGTGATGGAGCTGGTCGAGGGCAAGTCGCTGGCCGAAGTGGTGCGTGAGGACGGACTCCTGACGCCCCGCCGGGCGGCCGAGGTCGGCCTCGCGATCCTCGACGTGCTGCGTTCCGCGCACCGCGAGGGGATCCTGCACCGCGATGTGAAGCCGTCCAACGTGCTCATCGAGACCGACGGACGGGTCGTCCTGACCGACTTCGGGATCGCGCAGGTGGAGGGCGACCCGTCCATCACGTCCACCGGCATGCTCGTCGGCGCACCCTCCTACATCTCGCCGGAGCGCGCCCGGGGCCACAAGCCGGGACCGGCCGCCGACCTCTGGTCGCTCGGCGGTCTGCTGTACGCGAGCGTCGAGGGCTGCCCGCCTTACGACAAGGGCTCGGCGATCGCCACGCTCACCGCGGTCATGACCGAGCCGCTCGACCCGCCGAAGAACGCGGGCCCGCTGGAGGAGGTCATCTACGGTCTCCTGGCCAAGGATCCGGCGCAGCGGCTGGACGACGCGGGTGCCCGTGCCCTGCTGCTCGACGTCATCCGGATGCCCGAGGCCCCGCCTGCCCGGGTGCCCGAGCCGTCCCCCGAGGCGACGCGAGTGGTGCCCCTGCCCCCGCTGCCGCCCGAGCCCGGCGCGCCGGTGCAGGACCGCGCCAAGGAGCGTCCCAGGAACCTCACCAAGGAGCGCACCAAAGAAGCCGCCGACGCGGCTGCCGACCGGGTGCGCAGCGCCCTGCGCTCCGTGCGGAACGCGGCGGCGAAGAACGCGGCGGTGCAGCCCGGGTCCGGCCCCACGGGGGCACCGGGCGCGACCAGCACGCGGACCGCACCCGTGCGGGCGCCGCTCACCGATGTGGTGCCCCGACGCACTCTGGTGATCATCGCGGTGGTCGCCGCGCTGGCCGTGCTCGCGACCGTGCTCGCCTTCGCGTTCAACGGCGACGACGACAAGGCCGGCGGCCAGGGCAAGCCGGGCAACGGCGCGGCGGCCAGCGGCGGTGCCACCTCCGGCGGCGACGGCAAGAACCAGGGCCAGGACAGCACCAACGGCACCAAGGGGGACCCTGACCAGGGAGTCGACGGCGGCAAGGACACCGAGGGCGGCACGGGCACGAGTCCGGGCACGGCAGGCAGCTCGGCCGGGACGCAGCCGTCGGGCGGCCCGAAGCCGGGCGGCCCCGCTGGTGGTGCGGCGGGGGGAATCCCGGCCGGATACACGATGGTGACGAACAGCCAGTTCCACTTCAGCATGGCGTTGCCGGCGAGCTTCCGGATGACCGATATCGCGGGTCAGAACTCGGGCGGCATCTTCAACGCCTCCAAGGGCGCCTTCCCCCGGGTCCAGGTCGACTTCACCGGCAGCCCGGGCGGGGACGCGAAGCTGGCGTGGACGCAGGCGGTCGCGGCCGTGGCGGCCAGCAGCGACGGCTACGACACCCTCAGCATCAAGTCCGTTGAGTACAAGGGCTACCCGACCGCCGCCGACTGGAGCTTCGAGCGCAACCAGGGCGGACAGCGCGTGCGGGTGCTCAATCGCGGCTTCAAGGTCGACGCGGGCCACGGCTACTCGATCATGGTCAGCTGCAAGGCGAGCGAGTGGGGCGGAAAGGAGTGCACGACCCTGCGCGAGACGGCGTTCGCCACGTTCGCCCCCAAGTCCTGAACAAGCCACGTATCGTGAGAGACCGAAGACCGTACGAAGTCGCAAGCAGCCGTTCGGGTGAACGGATTTGACGGTTTCGTAGCGTCTTCGGGACCGGGGGACCGTGCGCTGGTGGGGAGGCGTTCGTGGACGACTACGCGGGACGGGTGCTCGCCGAGCGCTACCGCCTGCCGCTTCCGCCGTCCGACGAGTACGAACTCGTCGAGACCCGCGCCTTCGACACCTACAGCGGTCAGGAGGTCGTCGTCCGGCAGGTGCCGCTGCCGGAGGTCGTGGACGCGGAAGTGCTCGACGCGGCGGCTGCGTCCGGTGCCGCGGGTCCGGCCGGACACGGGTACGGACGGCAGTCGCGCCGTCCCTCCGCTGGTACGAGCCGACGCCCGGCTGATCCAGCGGTGCGTCGGGCCGTCGAGGCGGCCCAGGCCGCGGCGCAGATCCCCGACCATCCACGGCTCGACCAGGTCTTCGACGTGTTCGCGGAGGACGGTTCGCTCTGGATAGTGAGCGAACTGATCGCGGCCCGCCCGCTCGCGGCGCTGCTCGCCGAGAAGCCGCTGAGCCCCTATCGGGCGGCGGAGATCGGCTCGGATGTCCTCACCGCGCTGCGTGCCCTCCATGTGCATGGCTGGACCCACCGCAACATCACCGTCCGCACGGTCCTGGTCTGCGACGACGGCAGGGTCGTCCTGACGGGCCTTGCCGCAGGCGCGGCGGAAGAGGCCCTGTGCGGCTATGCGCCGGTCCCGGACCCGGCCGACCAGGTGATCGAAGCGGACATGGACGAGCCGTCGGATCCGTCGGAACGGGCGGCCGGGCCGGATCCGGCTGACGCGCACGCGCCGTCCCGTGCGGTTCCGGTCCTGCCCTGGCAGCCCGGCGCAGGGACCCCGTACACACCCCCGGCCTACGGCTACGGCTTCGGCGAGGAGTCCGCTGACACATCCGCCACGCCCGCCACGCCCGCCGAGCGTTCCGGCGCCATCGCCGCCTACCGCGCCGGTGCGCGTGCGGCGGGGCGTCCCGGCGAGGGGGCACAGCACGACGAGTCCGGCGACGAGGCGGGCGGCCACGGCGAGAGTGGCCATGGCATCGGGCGGCTGCACCACCCGGGCGTACCCGATGGGCCCGTGCCCGCACCCGTACCCGCTCCCAACTGGTGGTCGCGTCCGGCGGACACGGGCGGTTTCCACGACCTGGTCGATGACGCCGACTATGACGACACCGACGACGACGACTTCGACGGCTACCCGGGCGACCCGCACCGTGCCCGGCTTGCCGGCACCTGGCGCGACGGCCCACGCGGCGGCGCGGACGCCTCCGCACCCATCGCCGCGGGCGGGGGGTCGTCTCCGTACGGCCGCGGACCCTCCGGCACCGACGCGCTGCGCGCCGACGCCCAGCGCCTGCCCGTCCAGGCCCACAGGCCGGGGACCGGCGCCGGCAAGGGCGCGAACACCGGCACCGCGGGCTGGGACGAGGTAGTCGCCGAAGGTCCCGGTGCCCCCGAGTACCGGGGCCCCGCCACCCCACTCGCCGCCGAGCGGGCCCGCCAGGCGCGGATCGCCGTGGTCGGGGCGGTCACCGAACGCTGGGCGCCCGAGCAGGCGGGCCCCGTGCACGGGACCTGGCAACTCGCCCCACCGGTCGGACCCGCCACCGACTTCTGGGCACTCGGGGCACTGCTGTTCCGTGCCGTGCAGGGCCATGCCCCCTACCCAGAGGAGAGCGCGGCTGAGCTGGTGCAGATGGTCTGCGCCGAGCCTCCCGCGTTCGCTGAGGAGTGCGGCCCCCTGCGCCCGGTCGTCGAGTCGCTGCTGCGTCAGGACCCCACCGAGCGCCCTGATGTCGAGGAACTCCGCGGCTGGCTGCGGTCGCTGATCAGGTCCGCGCCCGAGCCCGACGTGGGCACCGCGGTGATACCGCTCCCGTCCGTGGACGGTACGCGGCTGCCCGTCGTACGCCGCCGTGGCGAGCTGGTCCGCCGGCGCCGTGCCGGGCTGCCCGACTCCACTCATGGCAGGCATCGTCACAGGAAGCCCCGTCAGTCCCGTCAGTCCCGTCAGACCCGTCAGTCGCGGGAACCGCGGGCGTCCCGGAACTCGCGTACACCGCACACGGGAAGCCGCAGCCCGCGTTCACTCGGCCGTCTGCTGCTGGTACTGATCCTGCTGGCGCTCGCCGCTGCTGTCGTGTACGCCGTGCTGTTCATGCCCAAGTCAGAGGATCGGACGCCGTCGTCCTCGCCCGCGGGAGCGGTGTCCGACCAGTCAGCGGCCGGTAGCGCGCTCCCCGGTCCCAGCAGCCGCCCGTCCGGGGCCCAGCAGCCTTCAGATGCCCCGGACGACCAGCAGCCCCCGACCTCCACCTCGGCCGTGGATCTCGCCGACGGCTATGTCCTGCGTACCGACCCGGAGGGATTCCGGATCGCGGTCGACAAGACCTGGCAGCGGCGGCCCATCAACGACAGCGGTCAGGTCCGCTACTCCGGCGGCGACTTCACGCTCATCGTCGTGCCGGGCCGGGACTCGGTGCAGGCGGGCGGCTCGGACCCGATGGCCTACCAGCGGGGCACGGAGCGCGAATTGCAGCCGTTCCGGGAATCCACCTGGTCATCGGCATCCGGGCTGCGTCGTATCGACATCGGCAAACAGGCGATGGCCGAGGGACAGTTCACCTGGCAGGACAGCAGCGGACGCGAGGTCTACGTCCGCAACCTCGCGATGATCGTGGGCGATCGCTATCACGTGATCCAGGTCATCGGCCCCGAGGGGCAACGCGACAAGGTCACCGAGATCTACCAGCAGGCGACGAAGGCGTACCGGCCGAGCAGCTGACGCTTTGGTCACGGTAAGTGATCGACGGTCGGGTCGGTGCGGGCCGCCTGACCGGAATGGGGGCCATCGTCCGTCCTGTGCACGGATGGAGGTGACCGCGCGTCGCAACCATCGAGTAACGGTGTGAGTTAGTGAGCCGACCTCTGTTCCCTGTACGTACCTCCCCTTCGTAACCTGTCATTTCAAGGAACGGGGCGGGGGCACGGGTCGCGTGGAGAGCATGAGTACAGGAGCGGGACTGCTGCTGGCCGGGAGGTACCGGCTCACGGAGAGCATCGGTCGCGGCGGCATGGGCAAGGTGTGGCGCGCCCAGGACGAACTCCTGCACAGAACCGTCGCCGTGAAGGAGCTCACCGCCGGGCTCTATGTGTCCGAGGCCGACCGTGCCGTGCTGCACGCCCGCACCCAGAAGGAGGCCCGGGCGGCCGCCCGCATCTCCCACCCGGGTGTGGTCACCGTGCACGACGTCCTCGAGTACGACGGGCGTCCATGGATCGTCATGCAGTATGTCGACGGGCCGTCACTCGCCGACGCCGCCAAGGAGTCGGGCCCGATGGCCGTGGCCGAGGCGGCCAGGATAGGTCTGCACGTGCTGGGCGCGCTGCGGGCCGCGCATGCGGCCGGGGTGCTGCACCGAGACGTCAAGCCCGGGAACGTACTGCTCGCTTCGGACGGCCGGGCCCTGCTCACGGACTTCGGTATCGCCGCCATCGAGGGCGACTCCACCATCACCAGGATCGGTGAGATCGTCGGCTCCATCGACTATCTGGCCCCCGAGCGGGTGCGGGGCGCCGATCCGGGGCCCGCGTCCGATCTCTGGTCCCTCGGCGCCACGCTCTACACCGCCGTCGAGGGCACCTCGCCGTTCCGCCGCACTTCTCCGCTGTCGACGATGCAGGCCGTGGTGACCGAGGAACCGGAGCCGTCCGGGAAGGCGGGCGCGCTGGGCCCGGTCATCACGGCGCTGCTGCGCAAGGAGCCCGAGGAGCGACCGTCGGCCGCCGAGCTGGAACGGATGCTGCTGGAGGCGATGGAGGGGCGTAGACCCCAGGTGGCGCAGGCGTATGTGCCGACGCAGTCGGTGCGCCGGGAGGAGGGCACCAGGGCGGCGACCGCGCATCTGACAGTCCCCGGCGGCCGGCCCCCGGTCCCGCCGCAGCCGCCGGGCTCCGGACCCGGTTACCGGCCAGCGCGCCCCGCGAAGCGGCCCGGTCGCTGGCGCAGGGCGCTGCTCGCCGTGGCCGTGGTGGCGGCCGTCGCCGGTGGCGCGGCATACGCGGCCGTCGAGTACGCGGACGGCGGCACAGGCACCAAGGCCAAAGGGTCCGACTCGTCCACCACGTCCGACGCCGCGAGCGGCGGCGGTGACAACGCCGGGAACACCGGAGGCACTTCGTCCGGGAAGACCCCGAAGGGCTTCACCCGGGTCACCGACCCGGAGGGCTTCAGTCTGCTCGTACCGGACGGCTGGACGCGGCAGCTGGACGGCAACCAGATCGACTACACGCCCGACAACGGGCGCCATCGCATCCGCATCAGCATCGATCCGGAGCCCGACTTCGAGAATCCGTACATGCACATGCTCGACGTGGAGAAGATCGTCGAGAAGCGGCTGCCCAAGTACGACCGGCTGACCCTGCACGCCAACACCTTCCGCGACCATACGGACTCCGCGCTCTGGGAGTTCACCTGGAACGAGACCAAGGACCACCCCGGCGTGCGCCGTGCGATCGACCAGGTCTACTACGCGGATGACGGCACCGAGTACGCCGTCTACATGTCGGGTCCGGCCGGGAGCTGGGTCAAGATCAGGCAGCAGTTCGACACCGTGCTCCAGAGCTGGCAGCCCCCGCCCTCCGACGGCTGACCCAGGTGTACCGGGAAGGCGGAATCCTCACGGGCCATGTCCGTGCCGGCGGAGTGCGGGCGCGTGGCGTGCGCCGACGGCACTGCACGTTCCGTAGCGGGCTCTGAGTCGTAGCGAGACGGCAGCGGGACCGCAGCGAGACGGGAGCGGGACCGCAGCGAGACCGGAGTGAGACCCGGAGAAGAGCCGGGGAAATTGCCGCAGGGGGACCCCGTGGCGGTCGTAAGCCCCTGATCAGGGCTTATCTGCCAGCGATCACTGGCGCGATTGTGTGGAGCTCCCGAAAAGCTGTTACCGACGGGTACCCAAAGGCGTGATTGCGTCATACTCTCGCCCCCATGACGGACTCGCAGGCCCCCGCTCCCCGCTCCCGCGCCCCCCTCGGCACCAACCCGGTCGCCCCCGCCCCTGCCGGGGTGCGCAGCGCCGCCGATGTGGTCACGCCCGAGGTGGTCGCCCAGCTCACCCGTGGTGTCGTCGGCTCCGGCCGCACCGCCAACCACACCCCCTTCACCGGGGAGAAGCTCGCCGATCTGCCCGAGTCCACACCCGATGACGTGGCGGAGGCCTTCGCCCGTGCCCGCGAGGCCCAGCCCGCCTGGGCCGCGACCTCCACGCGGGCCCGTGCCGCTGTGCTGCTCCGCTTCCACGACCTGGTGCTGGAGCGCCAGGCCGAGGTGCTCGACCTGATCCAGCTGGAGACCGGCAAGACCAGGCTGCACGCCCATGAAGAGGTGCTGGGTGTCGCCATCGCGGCCCGGCACTACGGCCGCATGGCGCCGTCGTATCTGAAGCCGAAGCGGCACACCGGCGCCGTGCCGCTGCTCACCAGGACCACCGAGCTGCGTCAGCCGCGCGGAGTGATCGGCCAGATCGCCCCCTGGAACTACCCGCTCGAACTCTCCGTGGGCGACGCGCTGCCCGCGTTCGTCTCGGGCAACGCCGTCGTGATGAAGCCCGACACCGAGACCGCGCTCACCGCGCTGTGGGCCCGTGACCTGCTGATCGAGGCGGGGCTCCCGGCCGGGGTCTTCCAGGTGGTCATCGGGGAGGGTCCGGTCGTCGGCCCCGAGGTCGTCAAGCACGCCGACTACGTCTCCTTCACCGGTTCCACCCGCACCGGACGGGAGGTCGCCCAGGGCGCCGCCGCCCGCCTCGTCGGCGTGTCCCTCGAGCTCGGCGGCAAGAACGCGATGCTGGTGCTGCACGACGCCGATGTCGACAAGGCTGCGGCCGGCGCCATCCGCGCCTGCTTCTCCTCCGCCGGGCAGCTCTGCATCTCCATCGAGCGGCTGTACGTGCACGAGTCGATCGCCGATGCCTTCCTGGAGCGGTTCGCGGCCCGTACCAAGGCGATGCGCCTCGGCCACTCCCTCGCCTACGGGGCCGAGATGGGCTCCCTCGTAGGGGAGCGCCAGCTCGAGAACGTCAAGCGCCATGTCGAGGAGGCCGTGTCCAAGGGCGCGACCCTGGTCGCGGGCGGCGTCCACCGCACCGACATCGGGCCCTACTTCTACGAGCCGACCATCCTCGACGGGGTCGAGGCGCCGATGGCCGTGTGCGCGGAGGAGACCTTCGGGCCGGTCGTCTCGGTCTACCGCTTCACGGACGAAGACCAGGTCATCGAGCAGGCCAACGCCACCGCGTACGGGCTGAACGCCAGCGTCTGGACCAAGGACGGCAGGCGCGGTCACGCGGTCGCCGCCCGGCTGCGCACCGGCACCGTCAACATCAACGAGGGCTACGCACCCGCGTACGGCAGTGTGCGGGCCCCGATGGGCGGCATGAAGGACTCCGGCCTCGGCCGCAGGCACGGCTCCGAGGGCATCCTCAAGTACACGGAGGCCCAGACCGTCGCCCACCAGCGGCTGATGCCCCTCGCCCCGTCCTTCGGCCTGGACGACGAGAAGTACGCGGCTCTGATGAGCACGTCGCTGAAGGCGATGAAGGCCCTGCGTCTTCGCTGACGCCACCGCCACCGCCACCGCCTCCGTCGCCTACGCCAGCCGCCCCATCCGTACCACCCGCACCCGCACCGAGGAGAGCCATGTCCGATCTTCCTGCGTCCTCAGATGCCCGGAACCAGGACGAGAACGACGAGAGCGGCACCGACTCCGCATACGACTACGACGTCATCGTCATCGGCTCCGGATTCGGGGGCTCGGTTTCGGCCCTGCGCCTCAGCGAGAAGGGCTACCGCGTCGGCGTCCTGGAGGCGGGCCGCCGCTTCACCCGCGAGACCCTGCCCAGGAACTCCTGGGACGTGCGCAACTACCTGTGGGCTCCGGCCCTCGGCCTCTTCGGCATCCAGCGCGTCCATCTGCTGGGCAACGTGATGGTGCTGGCGGGCGCGGGGGTCGGCGGCGGCTCCCTCAACTACGCCAACACGTTGTACGTACCGCCGGCGCCCTTCTTCAACGACCCGCAGTGGAAGGGCATCACGGACTGGCAGGAGGAGCTGAAGCCATACTACGACCAGGCCAAGCGGATGCTGGGCGTGCGGCTCAACCCCACCACGACCCCGTCCGACGTGCATCTGAAGGCCGCCGCCGAGGCCATGGGCGTCGGCGACACCTTCCACATGGCACCGGTGGGCGTGTTCTTCGGCGACGGCAAGGACGCCTCCGCCGAGGACGGGACCGGCGGCACGGCGAAGGTCCAGCCGGGCGCGGAGGCGCCCGACCCGTACTTCGGCGGCGCGGGCCCCACGCGCCGCGCCTGCACCGAGTGCGGCGAGTGCATGACCGGCTGCCGGCACGGCGCCAAGAACACCCTCAACGAGAACTACCTCTACCTCGCCGAGAAGGCGGGCGCGGTCATCCACCCGATGACCTCGGTCGTCGCGGTCACCGAGGACGCGCGCGGCGGCGTGGCTGTCAGGACGCTGCCCACGGACAGGAAGCGCAAGGGCGAGGGGCGTACGTTCACGGCACAGCGGGTCGTTCTCGCAGCGGGGACCTACGGCACCCAGACGCTGCTGCACCGCATGAGGGACAACGGGCTGCTGCCTCGTATCTCGGCGCGGCTCGGCGAGATGACCCGTACCAACTCGGAGGCGATCGTCGGGGCCCAGACCGACAACCGCCGCTACCGCAAGGCTCACGGGACCAAGAAGGTCGACTTCACCCGGGGTGTCGCGATCACCTCGTCGATCCACCCGGACGCCGACACCCACATCGAGCCGGTCCGCTACGGCAAGGGCTCCAATGCGATGGGCTTCGTCACCGTCCTGCAGGTGCCCTTCAGTGCCAAGCACCGGGTCGCACGCTGGGCCGCGCACATCACCAGGCACCCCCTGCTGGCGATGCGCGCCCTCTCCAACCGCCGCTGGTCCGAGCGCACCATCATCGGGCTGGTCATGCAGTCCCTGGACAACTCGCTGACCACCTACCGCAAACCGAAGGGCCTCGGCAAGGGCCTGCTCACCGCCCGCCAGGGGCACGGAGCACCCAACCCCACGCAGATCGCCGCGGCCACCGAGGCCGCCACGTTGATCGCCAAGGAGATCAACGGCTTCGCCGGCTCCAACGTCGGTGAGCTTGTGGGCGCCCCGATCACCGCCCACTTCCTGGGCGGCTGCCCGATCGGCGCCTCCGCCGAGTCCGGGGTGATCGACCCGTACCACCGCCTCTTCGGCCACCCGGGGATCTCTGTCGTCGACGGCTCGGCCGTCTCCGCGAACCTCGGTGTGAACCCGTCGCTGACGATCACGGCCCAGGCCGAGCGGGCGATGTCGTTCTGGCCCAACAAGGGCGAGGAGGACACCCGCCCGGAGCAGGGCGCGGCGTACGAGCGTCTGGCACCGGTCGCGCCGAAGTCCCCGGCCGTCCCGGCGGATGCCTTCGGCGCGCTGAACCTGCCGTTCCTGGGGATCCCCGCGGTCCCGCCGAAGAAGTGACCCACCGGGCGACGCCCGGACATCGAGACAGGAGAGAGGCGCTGCACCCCCCTCCGAGTGCAGCGCCTCTCTTGCTCTGTGGCCCGCCCGGCCGTCCACGGACCGGTGACACGTGTCGTGTACACCGCGAAGTCCGAAGTTCCCGGGCGAGGCGTAATCGTTGGTTCCGCATGCATGACGTGTGACCGGCGTGAAGGGTTGTCTCCGCACTCACAGAAAATTTATGTGATGGGCATCACATCCCTAGAGCGGCGGCGGTTGTACTCGTTCCGTGATCTATACACGGACAACCATGCGCACCTCATGCGGGTCGAACACGGTGCTGACACAGCTGACACATGAGTAACGGCTGACGCACCCCACACACCGAGCATGAGGTCGTAGATGAGACGCCTTTCCGCCCCGGCCGCACTGCGCCGCGGCGCAGCCGGTCTGGCCGCCGCCGGACTGCTGACCGTGACCGGTCTTGCCGCCGTGCCCGCGCACGCGGCCGACCCGGACCCGGTCTTCACCCTCAGCGGTCCCTCCGACGTGGGCCTGCACGCGTACCCCGCGTCAGGCAAGCCGAAGAAGGCGGTCGCCGACTTCGAGGTGACCAACCCCTCCAAGGACGAGGAGAAGGGCTCCTACGACGGCGAGTACACCCTCACCTTCGACCTGAGCGGCCTCGCCGGTGTCGCGGACGTCCGCTTCGACCCCGAGGGTGGCGGCAGCTCCGAGTGCAAGATCACCGGAACGCTAGGCGTCTGCCACGACTACGGCATCTGGCCGGGGATCAACGATGTCGCCCGGCTGGAGATCACCCCGGCGAAGGGCAGCAAGGTCGGCGCGTCCGGGACCATCAAGGTCACCGGCAGGGCCGAGGGCGCGACCTTCACCTCCCACTCGACCAAGGTCGAGGTCGGCGGTGTGGACCTGGTCATGAAGCCGCTCAACCTCAAGCAGGAGATCAAGCCGGGCGAGGCACAGCCCGCCAGGCTCACCTTCGCCAACACCGGCACCTCCGCCGCCCCGGCCGTCCTGGTCACCCTCATCCACTCGCACGGCATCGAGATCCCCGAGCGCTACTCCAACTGCGAGTACACCCGGCATGACGACGGCTTCTTCGGGGCGGCCTACTCGAAGACGGTCTGCGTGCTGGACGGCCCGTTCGAGCCCGGCGCGGTCTACGAACTGACCGAGCCCTTCACGCTCAAGGCGGCCAAGCACGCCTTCTACGAGGACTTCGTCTACCGCGTCACCGAGAACAGCCCGAGCGCGCTCAGGGCCGAGCGCGGGGGCGCCGCGTTCACCAGGGGCACCGGCGCACCGCTCACGCTGAAGAAGCAGTCGGCGGCGCCGCGCGGGGCCGACCTGAACCCCTGGGACAACCAGCAGGAGCAGGGGTTCCGCGCCAAGAACACCGCGGACTTCGCCGCCTACGGCACCAGCGTCGCGAAGGCCGCGGCCGGTGAGACGGTCAAGGCGACCATCGGCTTCCGCAACAACGGTCCCGCCTGGGTCGCCTACCTGCGCTCCGGGGAGGACATCGGCACCGTCGATGTGAAGGTGCCGCAGGGCGCCACGGTCACCAGGAAGCCGAAGAGCTGCCACGCCGTCACCACCTCCGGTGACTGGCGTGAGAAGCAGCTCGGCGCACCCCGCTACTTCTGCAACGTCCCGGCGATGGTGCTGGAGAACGAGGACTTCGCCCTGCCCTTCGAGATGAAGATCGAGAAGGTCGTCAAGCAGGCCACCGGCTCCGTCACCGTGCGCAACTGGTTCGAAGGGGAGCCCGCGCTGCACTTCGACCCCAGCATGCGCAACAACACCGCCAAGATCGTCCTGAACGGCAAGGACGACACGGGCTCCACGTCCGGCTCGGGTTCCACGACCAGCTCCGGCGGTTCCACCTCCGGCTCCGGCGGTTCCACCGGTGGCTCGACGGGCGGATCCTCCAGCGGTTCCGCTTCCGGTACCGGGGGCGGTGCGAGCGGCGGCTCAGCGGATTCGGGTTCCACGTCCGGCTCGGGCTCCGGCAGCGGCGGGCTCGCCTCGACCGGCACCACCGCCATGATGGCCGGCGGTGTCGCCGCCGCCGCGCTGGCCATCGGCACGGCGCTGTACGTCAAGACCCGCAGGCGCCCCGCTCAGCGATAGGCACGAGCGGCGGTAAGCCGTCACCCGACTGCGGTCGGCCCCGGGCGTCCCCGGAGCCGACCGCTCTTGGGGTGACCGGGCTGCTGTCCCCTGCCGACCGGTCACGCACGCCGGGGTGAGGTCCCACGGCACACCTGAGGTGCGCCACCCGCCCCGGCGGAGCCACGCGTGGTGCTTTCCTTCGGGGCCCGCCCCTGGCTGGCACGGACACCCGGACCAACGAAGCCCGTGGGGCCCCGGTCACGCGCCGTACGGGTGAGAGAGCGGGGCCCGGCGCCGTTACGTCCCCGTTCGCGCCTCGTCAGACGCGCCCCCGGCACAGCTCCAGCAGCGTCATCGCCAGCGAGGTACCCGGCTTGCCCAGGGCGTCCCGGTACCGGCTCAGCACCTCCATCTCGCGGGAGAGGTTCACGCGGCGGCCGCCCGAGGTGATCCGCGCTTCCTGGATGACGGCCGAGACGGCCATCCGTTCCTGGACCAGGCCGATGATCCGGTCGTCGAGGACGTCGATGCGCTCGCGCGCGTCCCCGATGAGCGCGGCGGCCTCGGGGGTGCCGGCTCCCGTCTCGCGGACGGTGCCGGTGGCTGCGGCGGTGGTGGTGAGGGCCATGATGGAGGGCTCCTTAGCTGTGGATGCCCAGGGACGACCCGGAGGAACAAGGCCCGGAACAAGCAGAACGCCCCGGGCCTTGTCGGCCCGGGGCGCCTGGGAAGTCGCTTGTCAGTTGCTCAAGCAGCACGACCATGGCAGCCGGCGGGCCGGATGCCATAGGTAAAGACGAAGGTCGGGTGCTTGCGCATGGCGCTCAGTATGCCTTCCGGCCCGGTGCGGGGCCAGCCGGGCGGCCGGGTGATTCGGATGGTGAGACGAAGAGCGGTCCGGCGCCGCCGGTAGAATCAACAAACAGAACCCCTCCCTGCACGCCGGAAGGCCGCCGTAGTGTCCTCAGCGCCCACCGCTGCCGCGCCAGACAACGACAGCCCGGACGTCGTCCTCGTTGTCGACTTCGGCGCCCAGTACGCCCAGCTCATCGCCCGCCGAGTCCGCGAGGCCCGGGTCTACAGCGAGATCGTCCCGTCCACCATGCCGGTCTCGGAGATGCTGGCGAAGAAGCCGGCCGCGATCATCCTCTCCGGTGGTCCCTCATCCGTGTACGAGGAGGGCGCCCCCAAGCTCGACCGCGCGCTCTTCGAGGCGGGCGTGCCCGTCTTCGGCATGTGCTACGGCTTCCAGCTGATGGCGCAGAGCCTCGGCGGCACCGTCGACAACTCCGGCGCCCGTGAGTACGGCCGTACCGCGCTGCACGTCAGCAAGCCCGGCTCCACCCTCTTCGAAGGCACCCCGGCCGAGCAGCCGGTGTGGATGTCGCACGGCGACGCCTGCTCCGCCGCGCCCGAGGGCTTCGCCGTCACCGCGTCGACCGACGTCGTCCCGGTCGCGGCGTTCGAGAACGACGAGAAGAAGCTGTACGGCGTGCAGTACCACCCCGAGGTGATGCACTCGACGCACGGCCAGCAGGTCCTGGAGCACTTCCTCTACCGGGGCGCGGGCATCGAGCCCACCTGGACCACCGGGAACGTCATCGAGGAGCAGGTCGCCGCGATCCGCGAGCAGGTCGGCACCAAGCGCGCCATCTGCGGGCTGTCCGGTGGCGTGGACTCGGCCGTCGCCGCCGCCCTCGTACAGAAGGCCATCGGCTCCCAGCTGACCTGCGTGTACGTCGACCACGGCCTGATGCGCCAGGGCGAGACCGAGCAGGTCGAGAAGGACTTCGTCGCCGCGACCGGTGTCTCGCTGAAGGTCGTCGACGCACAGGAGCGCTTCCTGAACGCGCTCGCCGGGGTGTCCGACCCCGAGCGGAAGCGCAAGATCATCGGCCGGGAGTTCATCCGGGTCTTCGAGCAGGCGCAGGCCGAGATCGTCGCCGAGGCGGGCGCGCACGGCGGGCAGCCCGTGCAGTTCCTGGTGCAGGGCACGCTCTACCCCGATGTGGTGGAGTCCGGTGGCGGTTCCGGAACCGCGAACATCAAGTCGCACCACAACGTCGGCGGCCTCCCCGAAGACCTTGAGTTCGAGCTGATCGAGCCGCTGCGCAAGCTTTTCAAGGACGAGGTCCGGATGGTCGGCCAGGAGCTGGGCCTCCCGGAGGAGATCGTCCACCGCCAGCCCTTCCCTGGCCCCGGCCTCGGCATCCGTATCGTCGGCGAGGTCACCAAGGAGCGCCTGGACCTGCTGCGCGAGGCCGACGCCATCGCCCGTGAGGAGCTCACGGCGGCCGGTCTCGACCGCGAGATCTGGCAGTGCCCGGTGGTCCTGCTCGCCGACGTCCGCTCGGTCGGCGTCCAGGGCGACGGCCGCACCTACGGCCACCCGATCGTGCTCCGTCCGGTCTCGTCCGAGGACGCCATGACGGCGGACTGGACCCGGATGCCGTACGAGGTGCTGGCCAAGATCTCCACCCGCATCACCAACGAGGTCGCCGACGTCAACCGCGTCGTCCTCGACGTGACCTCGAAGCCCCCGGGCACCATCGAGTGGGAGTGAGCCTCCCCGCGAGTCAACGCCGGCGCCGTCGCTCATTCGTTTGAGCGGCGGCGTCGCCGTTCGCGGTGGGTAGTCTGATCGCACGGACCAGACTCACGGCCATGGGAGCACTCATGAGCGCAGAGATCTCGCGCCACTGGCCGGTGCCGCCGCGCGACGGCTACACCGTGGACGACCTGCTGACCCTGCCCGATCTCCCGCCGCACACCGAGCTGATCGACGGGAGCCTGGTCTTCGTGAGTCCGCAGCGCTATTTCCACAGCCTCGCGACCGACCTGCTGGTGCACGGACTGCGGAGCACTGCGCCTCCCGAGCTGAAGGTCGTTCGGGAGATGACCGTGGTGCTCGACAAGCGCAACGGCCCCGAGCCGGATGTGGCGGTCGTCCGTGCCGCTGCGGCGCGGAACCGTACGCAGACGTACTTCCAGGTGCGGGATGTGCTGCTGGCGGTCGAGGTGGTCTCCCCGGACTCCGAGGCCCGCGACACGGACACCAAGCCCCACAAGTACGCCGGTGCCGGGATCCCCTACTTCTGGCGGGTCGAGATGGCCGGTGAGGACGAGCAGCCGGTGATCCATGTGTATGAGCTCGACAGGGAGTCGCGCGTCTACGTACTCACCGGCACCTTCCGCGATCGGCTCAAGGTCTCCGTGCCCTTCGACATCGACATCGACCTCAGCGGGATCGACCGGCTCTGATCCTCAAGGTACGTGGCTTCTCTGGTCAGTTGGGGAGCACGGCGCTACCTTCCGCCGCATGGACGAGATCCCGGCGAAGGCCCCCGCGCCTGTTTCCGTGCCCGCTCCCGTACCCGTCGACCAGCTGCGGTTCGCCATGCCGCCCGTACACGAGTCCATCGCCGACGAGCGGGCGCACCGGAAGCAGCGGCTCGCCGGGGCGCTGCGGGTGTTCGCCGGACTCGGATACGAGGAGGGGGTGTCCGGGCACATCACCGCGTGCGATCCCGAGTTCGACGACTGCTACTGGGTGAACCCCTTCGGGGAGCCGTTCGCCACGATGACCGCGGGCAAGCTGGTCCTGGTCAACGGGGAAGGGCAGGTCGTCGAGGGCGCCCAGCGCGTCAACCAGGCGGCGTTCGCCGTTCACGCGGAGGTGCACCGGGCGCGGCCGGGGATCGTGGCCGTAGCGCACACGCACTCCGTGCACGGGCGGGCGCTGGCCGGGCTCGGGGAGCTCATCGAACCCATCACCCAGGAAGCCTGTGCCTTCTATCAGGACCATGCCCTGTACGACGCCTACACGGGGGTGAGCGTGAACGCCGCCGAGGGGCGCAGCATCGCCGCCGCACTCGGCGATCGCAAGGGCGTCATCCTGCGCAACCACGGTCTGCTGACCGTCGGGGACTCCGTCGACGCCGCCGCCTGGTGGTTCATTGCCATGGAGCGCTGCGCCCAGGTGCAGCTCGCGGCCCGGTCGGCCGGGAAGCCGGTGCTCATCGCACACCGGGACGCCGTGGCCACCCGCGAGCAGCTGGGCGGGGATCTCGTCGCATGGATCAGCTATCAGCCGCTGTGGCGCCAGGTCGTGGGCGCCGCACCCGAACTCATGTCGTAGTACGTCAATTTGATCGTGAGGCAATCACCCTCGCATTCCCCGCGTATCGTCTTGTAAGGCCCGTCCGACGACCGCCCGTACGGCACAATTCCTTGTAAATACAAGGCGGTTGCTCAGCTCTGGTGGAAGGGTGCGTCGCTGTGGCGGTGCAAGAGGCGGGACACAGCGTGCACGGCGGCGGTTGCACCTGCGGGGACTGTCCCCATGGCGCACGAGAGGGGCACCGGCGTGCGGTCGCCGAGTTCGGCGCGCGCCGGGACGAGCTCGCTTCGGGGCGGGGGCTGCCCGCGCAGATCGCCTACTCCGAAGGGGCATCCCGCCAGTGGATCTCGGATGAGCTGACCGCGTCGGCCCGTGCCGTCGCCGAGCGCAGCAGGGCGGCGGGAGCGGCCTGGCTGCACCGCGTCTGGTGGCGCACACTGCTCGCGGTGTGGGGCTGTGCCGGTCTGTCGCTGACCGTGCTCGCGGTGACCGCCATCGGTACCGGCTGGGGTCCGACGCGTACCGCGGCGCTCGCCGCCGCGCTCTCCGCCGCTGTCCTGCTCACCGGCGCCGCATGGCTGCACCGTGCTCATGGCGGGCTGCTCGCCCCGGTGGTAGGCGAGGACAACCGGCTGTCCACCTCGCGGGTGGTCGCCGCGGCCTGGGCGTTGTTCGCCGCCTCAAGTGTGCTGTTCCTGGCCTTCCGGCTGGCTGTGGCGGGGGTGTCGCCGGACGCGCCGGGGGGTGGGCCGGGCGGCGGACCCGGTGGCGGATCCGGGCTTGCCCGGGGTGCCGCCCTCCTGGTCGTGGTGGCCGTCGTCTGCCTGATCGCCGTGGTCGTACGCCGGGTCGTCACCGTGCGCATCCTCACCCAGCGGGTGCAGAAGGTGCAGGCCGACCATCCGCGTACTGCCGATCTGCTGTGCGACGACGGCGGGCGCGGCAGTTTCACGGACACCCAGTACGTCCTCGTCGGCGCGGCGAGTCTGAGCTACGCCGCCGTCGTCCTCGTCCGGGACCCCGGAGGACTGCCGCGGCTCCCCTGGAGCGTGACCGCCCTGGCGCTGGTCTCCGCGTTCGTCTATCTGGCCGGGAAGTACGCCGAGGGCTCGCGGCCCGTCGTCCTCTCGGTGGTCCGTGCCCGTGAACCGGGCGACCTGGACGGCCCGATCAGGACCGGGGACGACATCGAGATCCGAGGGGCGGGCTTCGTCCCCCCGGGCGCGGGCACCCCGGACCGGCTGGCCCGCATGACGGTCCGCATCGGCCCCGTCCATGTGCATGTCCCGCTCGTCCCCGTGGCCGGGGGCTTCACCAACCCCACCGACGCCGGCATCAGGGTTCCGGTCCCGGTCGATGTCGAACCAGGCCGGGTCGACGTACAGGTGGTGACCGCGGCGGGCGCCGAGTCCAATCGCGTGAGCATCGACGTCACGGACTGAACCCCGCTGAGCCATATGGCCGTCAGCTGCGTAGTCATATCTGCGGATCGTGGGAAGAATCGTTCCAGCCGGGTACGACGCGGAGGCGACGATGGCGCATATGGACCGGACGACGACGATGGCAACATACGGACTGATCGACGAGCGGCGGGACGACGACGACGGCTGGAAGGGCACCGCGCAGCGGTACGCGCTGCTGCCCCTGAGGCTCTTCCTCGGCGTCACCTTCATCTACGCCGGGCTCGACAAGCTCCTGGACCAGGCATTCCTCTCGGCGAGCGGCACCGGCTCGATCGGCGAGCTCATGAGGTCGGTGCGGGGCTCCTCGGCAATCCCGGGCCTGGTGGATCTTGCCCTGAAGAACCCCTCGGGCTTCGGCTACGCCATCGCCATCGGCGAACTCGCCGTCGGCATCGGCACCCTGGTCGGACTGCTGGCGCGGCTCGCCGCGTTCGGAGGTGCGCTGATCTCGCTGAGCCTGTGGCTGACGGTGAGTTGGCAGACGTCGCCGTACTACTACGGCAACGACCTGATCTATCTGATGGCCTGGCTGCCGCTTGTGCTGGCCGGCGCCTCGGTGCTCTCCGCCGACGCGGCCATCGCGGAACGGCGCCGCCTGAGCCGGTAGTGCGCCAGAGCCACCGCACCGGCGAGGAACAGACCCCCGAAGACCAGCGGCAGAGCCACGAACCACGGGACTTTCCAGGCACCCGCCACCTCACCGAGATACGCCGCGGCGGCCGACATGGCAGCCGCACCGGCGATCAGCCGGGCGGGCCTGAACTCATGGAGCAGCACGGGTGACCTCCACCAGACCGAGCCCGACCTGAAGGTCGAGCGTGAGCGTCCCGGCCGGTGCTGCCTTCTCGCCCGGCCTCTTGCCTGTGTCTCCGGACGGGGAGAGCGTGACCGTGCGCCGCTGGTCCGGGCCCACGTCCACGCGCTCCCGCTGGTCGCCTGACAGCCGGACCGCGCCGAGACCGGTCTCGGCGGCGATCTTCACCGTGGCGTCCTGGGGCACGATCACCCTCAGCCGGCCCGCACCCACCTCCACCTCGGTGTGCACGGCCGACTTCGCCGGGATCTCGAGACCGCTCATATCGAGCCGGGCGTCACCGGTGCCGAGCTCATAGCGGGGGGCGACCGCCGCGACGGCAGTCGGCTGCCACTCGGTCCGCGTCCACCGGGTGCCGATCTCCTCGGGCAGCACCGCGGAGCCTGCCAGCAGCAGGGCGGTGACCATCGTCAGCAGGACCGTGCCGCCGCCCGTACGCCCGAGGAAACTACTGATCACCAGGCCCAGGCCGAACACCGCGAGGGCGCAGGCGAAGCCGGTCTCCAGGCTGGTGCCGAGCGGCTGCCCGTGCCAGCTCAGCCCGGCACCGAGACCGCCCGCGAGCAGCGCGAGCAGGAAGACGAGCCCCCCGATGCCACGCGGCCCGCGTGGGCGCGCGGTGGCCGGGACCGGGCCCGGGAACCCGCCCGGTATCCACTCCTGCGCCCGGCCGCGGTCCCCGCGCGCACCCGGATGCCGTGGCGCGGCCGAGGCCCAGGCACCGACCACCGCGTCGGGCGGTCCCCACAGATAGCCCGTGGCCACCGGGCCCGTCGAACCGTCCTTGACGATCGGATCACGCCACCACGAAGGCCCGCCCGGCACCGGCGGGGCCTTGGTCTCCGGCGGTGCCTCCTTGACGGCTTGCGCCGTCGCGGGGTCGAGCGGGCCGCCATCGGACGCGGCCAGGCTGCGACGCTGCGACCAGAACGCGGCGGCCGTCACGGCGATGGACAGCAGCGCGGCGAAGCCGAGCGTGCTGCCGTTGCCGAGCATCGACAGGAACAGTGCGCAGCCGAGCAGGGCCATCACCACGGCGATCAGCGCCGCGCCGTCGACCCGTCCCGACAGCGCACGGCGGGCCTCGTTCTCCTCCTCGCCCTCCAGCGGGATGAGCAGCCAGGCGAACCCGTAGAAGATCAGACCGACACCGCCCATCACCGCGAGCACCGCGATGACGATCCGGAAGATCACCGGGTCGATGTCGCAGTACCGCCCGAGCCCACCGCAGACACCGGCCACGACTTTCTGCCGCGGGGTCCGGCGAAGCTGGGGCTGCTGCTCCCGCGGTGGCGCTGGGGGCGGAGCGGTCGGCTGTGTCATGACTCCATGGTGACCGGCCCCGGCGCCCGGCGGCAGCCGTCCCGACCCTGGCCCGTCCCTGATATTCCCCTTCCGGGGTCCGGGGGTCAGGGTCGGTCTCAGGGGCGGCCCTGATGCCCGCGGCGGGACGGACGTGTGACCATCGGGGCATGTCAGCCGCAGCAGCCCGCCTGCCGGAAGCCGAAGAACCGCCCGTCCGCAAGCTGTACCGCAGCGCCGACGGGCGGTGGCTCGGCGGTGTGGCGCGTGGCCTCGCCGGCCATCTCGGGCTGCCGGTGGTCTGGGTCCGGCTGATCTTCTTCTGCCTCTTCATGGCCGACGGGCTGGGCGCGCTGCTGTACGCGGTGTTCTGGATCGTGGTGCCGCTCGGCGTCGGCGGCCGGTCCGCCGACCCGAAGCCGGTCTTCGAGACCACCGCCGACGGCAGACGGCGGCTGCGCAAGCCGGACAAGGGCCAGCTGTTCGCACTGTTCGGCCTGCTGATCGGGGCCGCCTCGTTCGTCGCCAACGTCGATCTGGGCGGCCCCGTCAACCGCTATGTCTGGCCGGTACTGCTGATAGGCACCGGCCTCGTCCTGGTGTGGCGCCAGGCGGACAACGCACGCCGGGCCCGGTGGACCGGCGACGGCACACGCCGCCGGCTGTTCCAGCTGGCGCGCGGTCTCGCCGGGGTCGCCCTGGTCGGCATGGGCCTGACCGTGTTCGTCGTCGTCCGGGGTTCGGCCGCCCAGTTCGGCAATGTCATGACGGCCGCGATCGCCGTGATCGTCGGGGTCGGTCTGCTGGTGGGCCCCTGGCTCGTTCGGATGACCCAGGACCTGTCCGAAGAACGTCTGATGCGTATCCGCGCCCAGGAGCGGGCCGAGGTCGCCGCCCATGTGCACGACTCCGTCCTGCACACGCTCACCCTCATACAGCGGCACGCGGACGACGCCGGCGAGGTGCGCAGGCTGGCCCGCGCCCAGGAGCGCGAGCTGCGGAACTGGCTCTACCGCCCGGAGGGCACGGGCAAGGAGGCGGACGAGGAGCCGGCCACCGTGTCCGACGCGGTGAAGAAGGCCGCCGCCGAGGTGGAGGACAAGCACGGTGTCCCGCTGGAGGTGGTGGTCGTCGGCGACTGCCCGCTCGACGAGCGGCTGGTGGCGCAGATGCAGGCCGCGCGTGAGGCGATGGTCAATGCCGCGAAGTACGGTGGCGAGGGCGGCCCGGTGCAGGTGTACGCGGAGGTCGAGGGCCGTACCGTGTTCGTCTCCGTACGGGACAGGGGGCCCGGCTTCGACCCTGACGCGGTTCCCGAGGACCGGATGGGCGTAAGAGAATCGATCATCGGGCGTATGCAACGCAACGGCGGCACCGCGCGGCTGCGCTCCGTGCCGGGCGGGGGCACCGAGGTGGAGCTCGAGATGGAACGCGGGACGGAGACCCGTGAGGGGACTCCACACGGCACTTCCCAAGGCACTTCCTCAGGACAGTGAGAGGCGGACGGACGAATGACCGAGCAGACCGACGGGGGCGAGCAGGGCGCGGAGCGTCGCGTACGGGTCGTGCTTGTCGACGACCACCGTATGTTCCGGGCCGGGGTGCAGGCCGAGATCGGCCGCACGGAGGCGACGGGAGTCGAGGTGGTCGGTGAGGCCGCCGACGTCGACCAAGCGGTCACCGTGATCACTGCGACCCGCCCGGAGGTCGTGCTGCTCGACGTGCACCTCCCGGGCGGCGGCGGGGTGGAGGTGCTGCGCCGCTGCGCGGGGCTGATGGGCGGGGAACGACCCGTGCGCTTCCTCGCGCTCTCGGTGTCGGACGCGGCCGAGGACGTGATCGGCGTGATCCGCGGCGGTGCCCGCGGCTATGTCACCAAGACGATCACCGGCAGCGATCTGGTCGACTCGGTCTTCCGGGTCCAGGACGGGGACGCGGTGTTCTCACCGCGGCTGGCGGGCTTCGTGCTGGACGCGTTCGCCTCGACCGACGCCCCTCCGGTGGACGAGGACCTCGACCGGCTCACCCAGCGGGAGCGGGAGGTACTGCGGCTGATCGCGCGCGGATACGCGTACAAGGAGATCGCCAAGCAGCTCTTCATCTCCGTGAAGACGGTCGAGTCGCATGTCTCGGCGGTGCTCAGGAAGCTCCAGCTGTCGAACCGGCACGAGCTGACGAGGTGGGCCACGGCACGCCGGCTGGTGTGACCGTGTGCGGCGGGCCGTTGCTGCGGATTCTGTTATGCAACCGCCGCACCGGGATGGCAACCAGAGCGTCCCGGTTTCCCTCTGACTGACCGTGATGAGCTTGACCGGGACGCCCTTCTTCATGGCCACGATCGTGCTGGCCGTGGTCGCCTTACTGCTGCCACTGGCTCTCTGGAGCCGGGTGCGCGGACCCGCACTGCTGCGCGGAGCCACCCGGCTGCTGATGCTCGGCTTCGCACAGGTGACCGCGCTGCTCGTGGTCTTCGTGGGCGTGAACAACAGCAACGGTCTCTACGGAAGCTGGGACGATCTGCTCGGCACCGGCGAGCACGTGAGGGCCGCCGAGGATCTCGGGCGGGACGGTATGGGCGGCACGCGGTTCGCCGATCTGCCGGCGTCCAAGCAGGCCTTCAAGCCCGCCGACGACCCCAACATCGGACCGGGCGTGCTGGTGACGGAGTTCACCGGCCAGGTCTCGGGCGCGGGGGGCGAGGTGTTCGTCTGGCTGCCGCCGCAGTACCACGACCCCGCTTACCGCAAGACGCGGTTCCCGGTCGTGGAGCTGCTGCCGGGCTACCCGGGTGCCTCACGGGCCTGGTTCACCTCACTCAGGGTCCAGGAGCAGCTCAAGCCCATGATGGAGCGCGGCGAGGTGGCTCCGTTCATCATGGTGGCCCCACGTACCACCCTGCTCCAGGGAATGGACACGGGCTGTGCGAACGTGCCGGGCAAGGTCAACGCGGACAGCTGGATCAGCGTCGACGTCCGCAAGGCGGTCATGGACAGCTTCCGCGCCTCGCAGCGCCCGGACGGCTGGGCCGTCGCCGGCTACTCGGCCGGCGGCCACTGCGCGGCCAAGCTCGCCATCGCCCACCCCGACCGCTACCGCGCCGGGGTCAGCCTGTCCGGCTACAACGACCCGGCCGCCGAGAAGGCGTCCATCACGGCCTTCGACCCCGAGCTTCGCCGGGCCAACAACCCGCTCGCCATCCTGGAGTCCGCACCCAGGGCCCCGCACACCTCGCTCTACGTCTCAGGGGCGAAGGGCGACGGCCTCGAAGCGGGCCTCGCCCTGCGTGCCGCGGCAAAGGGCCCGACGCACGTCGCGGTCGTCGAGGTCATGGGCCCTCATGACACCGAGGGCTGGAAGCGCCAGGTCCCGGATGTCTTCCGCTGGCTGACCAGCAAGCTCTCCGTCGAGGGGGCGCCGCGTATGACGGCGGCCGCGCGCTGAGGACTTCAGGGATGTGCGTCAGGCGAGGACAGAGCGTCGACGACCCGCGCAGGGCTGCGTCACACCACCCGCGTCGCGGTCACCCGGGTCGCGGTCACACCACCCGGGTCGCGCCGGCAAACGGCATCTGGTCGATGGGCGCGACCCGTACTGGTGCGCCCGGCCGCGGGGCGTGGATCATCTGTCCGTTGCCGATGTAGAGCCCCACGTGTGAGATGCCGGAGTAGAAGAACACCAGGTCGCCGGGTGCGAGTTGGGAGCGCGGTACGCGGCGTCCGGCGTCGATCTGGGTGTAGGTGGTCCGGGGCAGGGCGACCCCGGCCGACCGCCAGGCGGCCTGGGTGAGACCCGAGCAGTCGTAGGCCGTCGGCCCGGTCGCGCCCCAGACATACGGCCTTCCGAGTGCGCCGTAGGCATACGCGATGGCCTGTGCCGCACGGGGATTGGGGGCATCGGCGGCGGTGCCACCGGGGGCACCGCCGCGCGCGGTGTCGCGATCGGCCCGCCCGGGGGCTGTGCCGTCCTGGCTCGCGTAGCCGGCCCGCCCGGCGGGCGTCATCCGGGCCAGGACGGACCGGGCGGCGGTGAGCTTCTCGCGTACGGCCGTGCGGTGCCTGGCGAGCTCCTCCTGGCGTGCCGTCAGCTCGTCCAGCGTTCCGGCGGCTTCGCTCCGGAGCTGGGCCAGCTCCCGTGACTGCTTGCGGATCCCGGCCAGGGTGGCGGCCTGCCGGGCGCCAGCCCGCTCGGTGAACTCGGCGCCTGCCAGATAGCCGTCAGGGTCGGAGCTGAGCGCGAGCTGCACGGCCGGGTCGAGACCGCCCGCACGGTACTGCGCGGTGGCGATCGAACCGAGCGCGTTGCGGGAGGCGTTGAGCCGTTCCGTGCGACGGGCGGCCTCGTCACGCAACCCGTCGAGCGCCGTGCGGGCCTCCGCAGCCGCCTCCTTCGCGCCGTTGTACCGCTCGGTGGCCTCCTCCGCCTCCCGGTACAGGGTGTCGGCCTTCGCCCTCAGCTGCTCGGGTGTGGCGCCGGGCTCGGCGTGCCCGGCGCCCTCGAAGAGAGTGCCCGTCGCGGCACCCGCCAGCGCGACGGTGAGAGCGGTGCGGGCGGCAGTGCCGCCCAGGGTGCGCTGCTTGGGTCTGCGGTGCGCTGCCACGAGGGCGAGTCCTTCCGGTGTCCGGCAGGTCGTTCCGTGTGGTTCCGGCGGCGGTCCGCCCAGGGGAAGCGGCCCGCCGCCGGATCCTTCGGCGTGGCGGTCGATTCTGCTGACCGGTATGAAGTCGGCAGGTCGATCGCCTGGGGGAGGACGCTAGACCGACGCGGTGCGCCGCTGGGACGGAATGACCGATATTGGCGGAAGTCGCCCCGCTCGGGTCGGTTTCCGACCGGAGAGCTAGGCTCCGGTGCCATGGACGTACTCATCAATGTCTTCGTCGCGCTGCACATCATCGGTATCGCCGCGCTGCTCGGCGGTTTCCTGACCCAGATGAAGGCCATGGGCGCCGGGACGGCGCGCTTCACTCCGCCGATGCTGCACGGTGCGCTGACGATGCTGGTCACGGGTGTGGCGCTGGTGGGGCTCAACGAGGCGGACGGCCAGGCCGTGAACAACCTCAAGGTCGGCGTCAAGCTGGCGGTGCTGGTGGTGATCCTCGGCCTCGTCTACGTCAAGCGGGACGAGGAGACGGTGGACAAGGCGGTGTTCGGTGTCGTGGGCGGCCTGACCATCGCCAACATCTTCATCGCGACGCTCTGGACCTGACCGAGCGCGTATTTCCAGCCAACTATTGGCCAGGAGTATCGGCCCCTAGGCCTCTCCCTTCACATTCACCTCACAGGAAACTCCCAGCATGAGCATGGCGTTTGCGCACGCCGGCCTCGAACCGGCCCGGAAACTGGCCCCGTAAGGGGGCTCCGGGTACGGAAATCGCCCCTTGTCGCAACGGATCGAACTGCGACTATGGTGAGCGCCGCGCGCGGACGAGGGTCTTGACCGACTCAGCCGTGGCGCGCGTGCACATCACTGGCGGCCGGGGGGGAACAACGCCGCCACGGGGGAGAGGTAAAACGTTCATGCCGCCATATCGGCATCAGCAGCTTCGGCATTGGCAGCGGCTCACGGTGCGTACCGCAGCGGTCGGCGCGACCATCCATTGCTCCCGTCTCCACGCCGGGACGGCCGGCTGACCAGCGCTTGGCGCCACGCCACCGCTCTCTCTTCCGGCGGCCACCCCCGCCTGCCCACGCTCGCTGTGAAGGATGCCCCTTTTGCGATTCAGACCGGGGTTGTTCAGCCCCAGATCACGCTCATCCACCACTCTCACCACCGCCATCACATCCGCGGCCGCGCTGGCCGTTCTCGGCGGTCTGGCCGTGCGGCCGGACGCGGTCAGCGGCAACGCCGAACCGCGCATGACCACGGTGGGCAACGACTACGACTGGTACGTGGAGACTCCCTCGGAGGAGCTGCGGCAGGACCAGTGTCTGATGTCCGACGTACTGCGCCTGGGCGGCACGTCGATGTCCGCGACCGCGCAGGACGGTCTCAACCAGTCGCAGGAGAAGCTGCATGAGCTGGCCAACCGCCAGCACTGGGAGGACACCCCGCTCGCCCAGGCGTTCGAGAAGGACCGTGACGCCGCGGACAAGGAGCTGGATGTCCTCCACGCGCAGCGGGGCACCTGGCAGAAGCCGCTGGACGGGCTGGAGACTCCCGCCGGGTTCACGGTGGCAGGGTTCCACTGGCCTCCGGGGTCACCTGGCGACGGCCAGCAGGACTTCTACAGTCAGACCGGTCTGACGAAGTGGGTCGCCGACCGGTTCTGGAAGAGCGAATCCGACTTCTACGTGGACCCCACGCCGAGGGCTGACGAGGCGACGGTGAAGGCCGTCAAGGACCTCGGCGGGCCGCTGTACGGCAAGGACCCGGTGGCCGCCGGCAACCCCAACTGGAACCGGGACCTTTCCGAGCACGACGGGTTCGAGCATCTGACTGCTTGGTCCCTGGAGCCGACGGGGGCGGACAACGCCCGGATCTTCCTCGGCTCAGGCGGCTTCCCCCGCACGGCGCCGCAGCCGGGCACGGCCGAGTACCGGGTCGCGGTGGAGGACCTGAAGACACGGTTCGCGTCGTGCGCGTGGCGTGACCCCATGGATCCGAACAAGGTCCTGGGTGACCTGTCGGTCACGGCCGGGCAGGAGTGGCAGAAGGAGGTCGCCTCCCAGGCGATCCAGCGCAACCAGATCCTGACCGCCAACAAGGACGCCACCAAGTCCCTGGCCGCAGGTGCGAAGACGCTGGGTGACCTGCTGGGCCACTCCTGGATCGCCGACCGTCTGGCCCGCTGGCAGGACTACTGGTCCGCGGGCGGCGTGGGCTGGATCGGCGACAGCTATGTGGCGATCGAGGTACCCGGTGCCAAGGGCAGCTGCCTGGACGTCCAGGGCGGCGGCAAGACCAACGGCACGGCGGTTCAGATCTACACCTGCAACGGCGGTGCCGCGCAGCAGTGGACGATCGAGGGCAGCGAGGACGACCTCCACCTCCGTAATGTCGGCTCGCAGAAGTGCCTGGACGTGGCGGGGAACGCGTCGGCGAACGGCACGAAGATCCAGATCTCGGACTGCTACAAGTCCAAGGGCCAGTCGTGGAAGGGCGATGTCCGCGCCTCCTCGCCGCTGAAGAGTGTGTCCACGGGCAAGTGCCTGGATCTGAGCGCGTTCACGAAGAGCACGGACGCGCGGCTGTGGGACTGCAAGGACGCCAGTGCGCAGAAGTTCCTGATCAAGCCGACGGGTCACAAGGGCACGGACAGTCTGTCCTATCCGGACAAGGCGCAGTTCGACAAGGCGAAGAAGGGTGTCACTGACACGCAGGCGGCGGCGAAGAAGCAGCTGGCCGCGCTGAAGGTGCAGTTGGAGAGCGCCAAGAAGTCGGGCACCGCGTCGGACGCGGCCGAGCAGGCGGCGTACGGGATCGCGGATGCGGCGGGTGCGCCGCGGGGTCGTGGTCTGCTGGTGGGTCAGCAGAAGGCGCAGGTCACCAAGGGTATCGTGGCCGCGTTGACGGCGATGGTGAAGGCGGGTGAGACCGCTGAGGCGGCCACCCGTGCTTCGGCGAGTGACAGCGACACGATCGCGCAGCGGGCTTTGGCGCAGGCCGCGCAGGTCAATGCGGAGTTCCGTAAGGAGGCCGCGCACAAGGCCGAGTTGCAGGCGAAGGCGGCGGCGGATGCGGCGAAGCTGCACCGGGACAACGCGAAGAAGGACAAGGAGACGGCGGAGGCGAAGCTTGTCGTCGCGCTGAAGGCGGAGGCGGACGCGAAGGCGGCGGCTGCTGACGCGCACGCCAAGCGGCTTGCGGCCGAGGCCGAGGAGAAGACGGCCAAGGCGGAGAAGGAGACCGCCGCTGCCAAGCAGGCCGAAGCCAACCAGCACAAGAAGACCGCGCAGGCCGAGGCGGCGAACGCGCAGGACGCCAAGGAGAAGGCGGAGGCCGCCGAGTCGACCGCGGTCGCGCGGAAGAACGACGCGGTCAAGGCCCGTGACAACGCCCGCGATCTGAACGAGGACGCGTGGGACGCGGCGCAGAAGGCGGACTCCGCCCGGGCCAAGGCCGACGCCAAGGAGGCGTTCGCCGAGGCTCATGAGTCCGACTCCAGCGCGCAGGAGTCCCGGGCGGCGGCCAACGCCGCGGACGGGTACGCGGATGACGCCGAAGCGGCTGCCGGCCGGGCCCGTACGGCGGCGGATGCCGCGTCCCAGGCGGCGGCCGAGGCGGACGCCGCGGCCACCCGCGCCGAGGCGGCGGCCAAGCGGGCGCGTTCGAACGCGGACGCCGCCCAGGCCGCCAAGCTGCGCGCCGACGCCGCGGTGAAGACCGCGACCAGCGCCGTGGCCGATGCCATCGACGCCTCCCAGCACGCGATGGCGGAGGCAAAGACGGCCGTCGCGCTCGCCGACGAGGCGGAGAAGCTGGCGAAGACCGCCAAGTCCGAGGCGGACGCGGCGAGCAAGGAGGCCGTCAAGGCACTGGAGGCTTCGGCGAAGGCCGCGGGCTTCGCCCATGTCACCGCGCAGGCCGCGGTCGACGCGGGCAACGCCGCCGCCCAGGTCGCCAAGCCCGCCAACGACGCGATCCAGCGCGGGTCCCCGTATGTCACCAGTGACTCCGCGGCCAGTCTGGTCGTGCTGACGGGGCAGGCGTCGAAGTCGATCGCCGACCAGCAGAGGGCCGTCGCCGACGCCCACGCCAAGAACGCGCTGGCCGAGGCCGCAGCCGCGAAGAACCTCGCCGACCAGGCCACGGGCGATGCGAAGATCGCCTACCAGTACGCGGCCAACGCCGCCGGCCACGCCGCGAACGCCCGCACCTACTCCAAGGAGGCCCTGGGCTACGCGGCCGATGCCGCAAAGGCAGCGTCGGCAGCATCGGCGTCACTTGCCCGCACGGTGGAGTACGACCGCCAGGCGACCGCGGACGCGGCTGCCGCCGACCAGGCGGCCGGACGCGCCGAGGGCTACGCCAAGGAAGCCCGGGAGTCCGCCGACCAGGCCGCACTCGACGCCCAGGCCGCACGCGAGGCCGCAGCCGCGGCCGAGCAGGCCGCCAAGGACGCCCGCGCCGCCGCCACCCGCGCCGACGCAGCCGCCACCGAAGCCGAACAGGCCGCCAAGGACGCACTCAAGTACGCCCAGCAGGCCCAGAAGGCAGTGGAGGAAGCGGCCCGCAACGCCGCGAACAAGCAGATCTCGACCGGCGCCGGCACCGGAGTCGGCGGCACCTGGTACGTCGTCAACGAAGACACCATCGAGATCACCGACGCCAAACAGCACAACCCCTGCGTGATCACCGTCGGGTTCGAAGGCTGCACCACCACGTTCACGGTCACCTTCAGCGCCGTGGTCGACTTCTTCCTCTGCGCCAACCCCGACGCGATGGCCAGTGGCAGGGCCTGCCCGCGCCAGGACACCCTGCTCATCGAGAGCAAGCGCATCCCAGGGATGAAGCAGGAAGTCACCCGGTACTTCTCGAAACTGGAACTCATCGAGATGACCCTGGCCTACCAGGTCATCAAGGCGGTCCTGGTCCAGGACTTCGTCGACTGCTGGCACGGCAGCGCCAGCGGCTGCGCCTGGGCGCTGAGCAACTTCATCCCCGGCAAGGCGTTCGGCAAGGTCTTCGAAGGGATCCGGGCCCTGGACGCCGCCATGAAGACCGGCGTCGGAGTCCGTGATGCGTTCCACGCGCTCAAGGTCCTCGACCTCGACCCCGGGACCATCGCCAAGCTCAACAGCACCATCAACGCCTACGAGGACCTGTACACCGCCTGCAAGACGAACAGCTTCCCCGGCACCACCCAGGTGCTGATGGCGGACGGCTCACACCGGCCCATCAGCCAGGTCGGCGTGGGCGACCTCGTCAGGGCCACGGACCCGGCTTCCGGCCGGCTGCGGGCCCGGCAGGTCACCGACACCTTCAAGCACGACACCCAGCGACTGGTGGACATCACCGTTGCCGACGGGGGGAAGCTCGCCAGCACCGCCGGCCACAAGTTCTACGTGGCGGATCGCGGGTGGACGCTGGTCTCCGACCTGCGCGTCGGTGATCGCCTGCGCACCCCGGACGGCTCCGTCCGTCCGGTGACGGCACTCCACGACCGCTCGGGCCTGGCTCCGCGCACGGTCTACGACCTCACCGTCGACGACCTGCACACGTTCTTCGTGCGCACGACGGGAGAGCGCCCCGACGACGTTCTCGTGCACAACTGCAAGGTGGCCTTGGGGTGGCAGAATAAGGGGAAGCTCGACGAATGGGCCGGGCTTCCCGAGAACAAGTTCCAGACCTTCTCCAACGCGTCCCCGAGGGACTTCGCCCGGATCGCGGAAATGGCCATCGCCGACCCGAACGTGGCGCTCCACGTCAACATGACGGGACTGAACGAACTCGGTGGCTTCATGAAGGCCGCCCAGCGCGGCCTGAACGCCGGTGAGGCCGGACATGCCACGGACTACGAGATGTCCATGATCGCGAGGGCCGTCATCAACGGTCAGCGCCCGTGGAGCTCGATCAAGTTCTACTCCCCGTCGGGTCCAGGAGGAGCCATGAAGCTGGATCCCCCGACGGACATGCCGGACCTTTCGGTGCTGAAGGGAGATCTTGGCCCCGTGAAGGGTTCGGTCATCGGATCCTGCCACTGCTGAGGAATCGAGTATGGGAACCGATCAGAAGGACCTGTACCCGGACGTGACCGCGTCGGGTGGCCTTGGACCAGCCATGAAGGAGGCAGCGGAACTGCGCGGATGCGACATCGGGCTCTCACCCTGGGACGTCGACGCGATCAGCGTCGAGACGGCGAGGGGGGTCGTGTCAGTCGATCCCGTGGCCGATGAGCGACTGTTCCGGATGCGCGTCCACATTCCCGGGTTCACCTGGCAGCTCGGCTCGACGGACGATCTCGGATTGCTCGCGGAGGCGGTCGCCGCATGGCGGGAGGGTGTGCCGCTCGAAGAACTGGCGGCGAGGTTCACGTTCATGGAGCTCGACGAGTTCGCCAGGGCGCTCGACAGCGGGGAGCCCACTTCCTCGCAGTGGTCCGACCTCCTGTCGTCCGATTCCCACCGAGGACAGTGGAACCTTCTGCGTCGCCTCCATGCGGATGACGTGCTGCGGAACATGTTCCCGACTGTCTCGCACGGGGCCGTCCGGCTGCGGGTGGATCCGTTGGACGGAACGAGCCGTCAGGTCCTGGTGCACGAGCTGGACGAGGAGCGCCATGAGGTCATGCGCGTGGGGGTGCCCGGGGCCACGTGGACCGAGGTGCCGACCGGCGATCTGATCGCCTGTCTGCGAGCTGCCTTGAACAGGGAGTGATCCCGGCAGCCCGGTGAAGCCGAACCCCGCCAGGTCGTCCCTGGCGGGGTTCTTCGCGCTCATGCGTTCGGCCCGCACGCAGCGGCCAGGTCACCCCGATCGACGGGGCCGCGGCGCCGCTCGCCGTGCCGGGGAACGCCGTGCCGGGCCGGATCCCGCTCAGGCCGGGCGCACGCTCCCGTAGATCGGCATGTAGTAGATCGATTCCTCGCGGACGTTCGCGCCCGGCTTCGGGGCGTGGATCATCTGCCCGTTGCCGATGTAGATCCCGACGTGGCTGATGTCGTCGTAGAAGAACACGAGGTCGCCGGGGACGAGGTCCTTCGCCGCGACCCGCTGTCCCACCTCGACCTGGTCCCAGGTGGTGCGGGGCAGATCGACACCGGCCGCGCGCCAAGCGGCCTGGGTGAGGCCGGAGCAGTCGTAGGAGCTGGGTCCGGTCGCGCCCCAGACGTAGGGCTTGCCGATCTGGCTGCGGGCGAAGGACAGCACCTGCTGCGCCTTGGCGGCGTACGAGCCGGCGGAGGTGCCCGCGCCGGTCCCCGTGCCCTGCTGCTCCTGCTGTGCCCGGCGTTGGGCCTCGGCCTCCGCTCTGGCCTCTGCCTCGGCCCTGGCCTTCGCCTCCGCCTTGCGGTGTGCCTCTTGCTCCCGCTGACGCTCCAGTTCCGCGAGCCGTGCCTTCTCCTCCGCCGTCAGCTTCGACAGCAGCTCCCGTGCCTCGGCGAGCTTGCGCTGCACCGTCTCCTTGGTGGTGCGCAGCGATGCCTGTGAGTCGCTGAGCTTCTCCAGGCTCCTGGTCGCCTCCACGCGCTGCTCCGCTGCCGCAGACCGCTGCTCCTCGAAGTCGGTGACGGCTTCACGCTGTTCTTCGGACAGCCGGTCCATCAGGCGCGTCTGGTCGAAGTACTCCTGCGGGCTGTCCGCGAGGAGCAGCGCGGCGGTCGGTGTGACCGTTCCGGTGCGGTACTGGGCGGCGGCGTACGAGCCGAGTGCGCGACGGGCTTCGTTCAGGGACTCCGTGCGCTCCGCGGCGTTGTCGAGGAGCTGGTCCACCTCGCGGCGCTGCTGCGTCGTTTCCTCTTTGGCGCGGTCGTACTGCTGGGTCGCGGTTCCGGCCTGGCGATAGAGGTCGTCGACCTTCTTCTGGACCTCTTCGACACTGGGCTGCGGTTCGGCCCGGGCGCTCTGCGTGGACAGCAGGGTGACGCCCGCGATGGCTGCCGTCGTGAACCCGACGGCGGGATTCTTCGTACGTGTACCCGTAAGGGCACGCGCCTTGCGATGCGATGCCAAGGCAGGCATCTCCTTCCGTTTGCCGCCTACCGGGTTAGCTGTCGGGTTCGGACGGAACGGAAGGTTGTCCTACGGGCCTTGCTGAACGTGGCCCGATTCACCCCGGTGGGGCCCCTCTTGTGCCGGTGGGCACAAAAGAGTTGGGTCCCCGGTTCCTCACCTTCCTTGCGGAATGGTCGGATTCGGCGCGAGCTGCCCGATTGGCGTTGGTCGCCGCGGGGGTACGGGCTGCCTTGGCGAGCACGCTAGCCAAACTGTGGCGCTCGTGTGAAGGTCGGTGCGCATTATGTCCGATACATTTCCGTTACCTTGGCGTGTCGTGGCCGCGACTTCACGGAATGTGACGAGCTGGATTGGCGTGATCGCGACGCGTGATTCAGGCGAAGGCGGCGGCGGGCTGTCAGTGCGGCGGCCTAGACTCGTAGAGCGATGAGCAGCCTCTTTGACGACAGCTTCCTGGCCGGCCTCCAGCGCTCTGCAGCCTCGGAGGAGCCCCCGCCTCCGGAGCCCGACGAGCACGCCCCCGCCGAGGACGTCCCGCACGACCTCTTCGGGGGTCGCTTCGACGTGCCTCCGACCAGGGACGAGTACTACCGCAGTGGTGTGCCGCGCCCGGCCGTGGACCCCGTCGCGCTGCTGGAAGGCCTGAACGAACAGCAGGGCGCCGCCGTCGCCCACACCGGCTCGCCGCTGCTCATCGTGGCCGGAGCGGGTTCCGGAAAGACGCGGGTGCTGACCCACCGGATCGCCCACCTGCTGGCGACCCGCAATGTCCACCCAGGGCAGATACTGGCCATCACCTTCACCAACAAGGCCGCGGGCGAGATGAAGGAGCGGGTCGAGCAGCTCGTCGGCCCCCGTGCCAACGCGATGTGGGTCTCCACCTTCCACAGTGCCTGCGTCCGCATCCTGCGCCGCGAGAGCAAGAAGCTCGGCTTCACCTCGTCGTTCTCGATCTACGACGCCGCCGACTCGAAGCGGCTGATGGCCCTGGTGTGCCGCGATCTCGACCTCGACCCGAAGAAGTTCCCGCCGAAGTCGTTCAGCGCCAAGATCTCGAACCTCAAGAACGAGCTGATCGACGAGGAGGCCTTCGCCGATCAGGTGGCCGGGGGCACCTCCCAGGCCGGAGGCTCCGGGGGAGGCTTCGAGAAGACGCTGGCCGAGGCGTACCGGATGTACCAGGCGCGGCTGCGCGAGGCCAACGCCCTGGACTTCGACGACATCATCATGACCACCGTTCATCTGCTCCAGGCGTTCCCGGACGTGGCCGAGCACTACCGGCGCCGCTTCCGGCACGTCCTGGTGGACGAGTACCAGGACACCAACCACGCCCAGTACACCCTGGTGCGCGAGCTGGTCGGCGAGGGATACGAGGACCTGCCGGCCGCCGAGCTGTGCGTCGTCGGTGACGCCGACCAGTCGATCTACGCCTTCCGCGGCGCCACGATCCGCAACATCCTCCAGTTCGAGGAGGACTATCCGGACGCCACCACGATCCTGCTGGAGCAGAACTACCGCTCCACCCAGACGATCCTCTCCGCCGCCAACGCCGTCATCGAGCGCAACGAGAGCCGTCGTCCCAAGAACCTCTGGACGAACGCCGGCGCCGGAGCGCAGATCACCGGCTATGTCGCGGACACCGAGCACGACGAGGCGCAGTTCGTCGCCGACGAGATCGACCGGCTGACCGACGCGGGCGAGGCCAAGGCGGGCGATGTCGCCGTCTTCTACCGGACCAACGCCCAGTCCCGTGTCTTCGAGGAGATCTTCATCCGCGTCGGCCTGCCCTACAAGGTCGTCGGAGGAGTGCGCTTCTACGAGCGCAAGGAAGTCCGGGACGTCCTCGCCTATCTGCGGGTCCTCGCCAACCCCGAGGACAACGTCCCGCTGCGCCGTATCCTCAACGTCCCCAAGCGCGGTATCGGCGAGCGCGCCGAGGCGATGATCGACGCCCTCGCGCTGCGCGAGAAGATCACCTTCCCGCAGGCGTTGCGGCGCGTGGACGAGGCGTACGGCATGGCGGCCCGTTCGGCCAATGCCGTGAAGCGCTTCAACACGCTGATGGAGGAGCTGCGCACGATCGTCGAATCGGGCGCGGGCCCCGCCACCGTCCTCGAGGCGGTGCTGGAGCGCACCGGATACCTGGCCGAGCTCCAGGCATCCACCGACCCGCAGGACGAGACCCGTATCGAGAACCTCCAGGAGCTCGCGGCGGTCGCCCTCGAATTCGAGCAGGAGCGGGGGGCCGACGAGGGTTCCGGCACGCTCGCCGAGTTCCTGGAGCAGGTCGCACTCGTCGCGGACTCCGACCAGATCCCGGACGAGGACGAGGAGGGCAGCGGAGTCATCACCCTCATGACGCTGCACACGGCGAAGGGCCTGGAGTTCCCCGTCGTGTTCCTCACCGGCATGGAGGACGGGGTCTTCCCGCACATGCGGGCGCTCGGCCAGGCCAAGGAGCTGGAGGAGGAGCGGCGGCTGGCGTATGTGGGGATCACCCGAGCCCGTGAGCGGCTCTATCTGACCCGCTCGTCGATGCGCAGCGCCTGGGGCCAGCCCTCGTACAACCCGCCGTCCCGTTTTCTGGAGGAGATCCCGGACGCGCATCTGGAATGGAAGCGGACGGGACCGATGGCCGCCCCGGCGGGTCCGGTCTCCGGGATCACCTCCTCGCTCTCCTCGTCCCGGTCGCGTTCCGGCCCCTCTGGATTCGCGACCAGGCGGGCGGCTGACAAGCCCGTCATCGCGCTGGCGGTCGGAGACCGGGTGACACACGACCAGTTCGGTCTCGGCACGGTGATGGCGGTGACGGGACTGGGCGCGGACGCCCAGGCGACGATCGACTTCGGGGACACCAAACCGAAGCGGCTGCTACTGCGGTACGCGCCGGTCGAGAAGCTGTAGCGAGAGGGGCCGGGGTGCGGTGAAAGCCGCACCCCGAAGGGGCGGAGGCGGAGCGCGGGGCGTCGTACGTCCGCCTACGTCTGTGCCGGATCAGGTCGGGTCGAGACCGTGGCCGCGCAGCCACGACAGCGGGTTTATCGCGGAACCGCCGCCCGGACGTACCTCGAAGTGCAGATGCGGGCCGGTGGAATTGCCCGAGTTGCCGGAGAAGGCGATGACGTCACCGGCTTTGACCGATCCTGAGCGGATCTTGGTGCTGCTGAGGTGGCAGTACCAGGTCTCCGTGCCGTCAGCGGCCGTGACGATCGCCATGTTGCCGTAGGCGCTGTTCCACTGGGTGCGCACCGTGCCATCGGTGGCGGCCTTCACCTGCGTCCCGTAGGAGACGGGGAAGTCGATGCCGGTGTGCATGGACATCCAGTTGACGCCCGCCTGACCGAAGTAGGCGCTGAGCCCGTGCTGGCTGACGGGCAGGGCGAACTTCGGGCGCAGCGCCTCGCGGCGGGCGGCTTCCGCCTCGCGCTTCTTGCGGTCCGCCTCCTGGCGCGCCTTGAGGTCGATTCGCTCCTGGGTGCGGCTGGCGCGGTCGCCGAAGTCGCGGGCGTCGGCGCTCAGCGCGGCGAGCTGGGTATCGAGCTTGGAGTTGGCCGGCACCGACTGCACCGATGTCGGATCGGCAGCCGCGACGGTGGTCTTGCCGCTGCTCTCCTCGCCTCCGGAGAGACCGCCCACCGATGCCGCTGCCACGCCGGCGACACCCATGACGCAGGCGGAGGGGACTGCCACGGTGAGCATGGCGGAACGCTTGGCCGGGGTGCGGCGGCGGCCACGGGTGCCACCGCGGCGGACGGGGCGGGGCGCAGGGATGGACACCGCCGGGGCGGCCATCGTCCTGGCCGCGGCAATGAACTCGGCCTCGTCGTAGCCCTCGAAGCTCTGGTCGTCGGCTTCCGGGGCGGGGTCATCGGTGTCGGGTCCGGCCGCGGGATGGTCGGCCCCTGCCGGGAACTCGTCCTCGGGGGAGAACTGTTCGGGCGGTGTCACGGGCTCGGCGTAGTAGCCGGTGTGCTCGGCGTACTCGCTGTCCGCGGCGTATTCGTTCTCCGCGGTGTAATCGGCGTGCTCGGTGTATCGAGCGGGCTCGGCGTGCGCCGCGTAGTCGGTATGCGCCGCGTACTCGCTGTACTCGAGGTACTGCGTCTGGGCCTGGACCTGGGTCCGGTAGGCGTCGGCGGCCTGTTCGGCACCCAGGCCGGAGCCGGTGTCCGTGCCCGAGTTCCAAGCGGTCGCGTCGTATGTACCGGTTTCATAGGCCGGGGTGCTGTACCCGCCCGCCGCGGGCCACTGGCCTGTCGCGTCATGGGCGAAGGCGGCCGCGGCGGTCTCGAACTGCCCCGTCTGGTTCCAGGCGTTGGCGTCCCACTGGCCGGTGGTGTCGTACTGCTGCTGGTGTCCCTCGGCGGAGGCGTAGCTGTCGTACGCCGTCGTCGCCGACTGCCACTGCGTCGCGTCGTACTGGTCGGTGCTATCGGTGGCCGCTGTGTCGTAGGCGTAGCTGCCGGGAAGGGCGCCGAAGAGCGGGTCGGTGTCGAAGCTGCCGGCGGCGTAGGAGTCATACCCGGCGTCGGGGTGCTGGTCGTTCACCAACTTCTCTCTCGCCTCGGCAGCAGGACCAGGATCCGGAGTCACCCGCGGCGGGGGACCCGAGGAACGCAGTGGGCGCGACTGTACCCGGCAGTATGCGACGCCGACAATCTTCCGTTGGTTTTGGGTGGGCGGGAAACGGGCATTCGGCTGTCTTTCGACGAGGTACAGGAAGAGCTTTGGCCTTACGTTCGATGATTGTTCGAAGGCCGTTGGGGTGCCGGGCCTCAGGCCACGGACACCACCCCGGATGCTGCCGATGCCGCTTCCGCCTCCGGCGCCGTGCCCCTCTCCGACGGCTCGAGCACCTCGCGGATGATCGCCGCGACGGCCGGGTGCACAGGGAGGGCGAGATGGCCGATACCGCTGACGCGTATGTTCCGCACCTGTAGATCAGGGTGGTCGATGCAGGCCGTTTCGAGCGGCACCATCAGCTGGTCGAGGTCGCTCCAGAAACTGACGAAGCGCGTGCGGCAGCCGGGAGCGGGCAGTCTCAGTTCCTCCACCACATCGGAGCCGGGGCGCATCTGGCGCACGAGGGGGTGAGCGCTCGCGAGCGGGACGACACTCGTGCCCGAATGGGGGGTGCCGAGGGTGACCAGCGTGCGGACCCGGCGGTCGCCGCCGAGCCGCTGGACGTAATAGCGGGCGATCAGCCCTCCGAGGCTGTGTCCGACGATATCCACCTCGGGCCGGCCGGTGCGGGTGCAGACCTCCTCGACATGGCGGCCCAGCAGCTCGGCGGCACTGCGTATGTCACAGGTCAGCGGTGAGTAGTTGAGCGACTCGATGGGCCGCCGCCCCTGACGGGCGAGGTGGCGGCGCAGAAGGACGAACACGGAACGGTTGTCGATGAAGCCGTGGAGGAGGACGGCCGGGGGGAATGCGGTGGCGGCCGACGTGGGCAGCGCACTTGTCTCCTGCGCGGCGCGTCCGGACTCGACCGTGCCGGGGCGATCGGGGTCCCCGGAGCCGCCGGGGCTCCCGCGCCCGGGGCGGCCCGGCCGCTCCTGGCTGATGCCCGACGGGTACAGCACGAGGTGCCCCGCGAGGATCGCCAGCTCAAGGGCGGTGGCGCGCAGCAGCGCCACGGGCAGCCGGAATTGTCCGAAGCGCAAGAGCGGCAGCAACCCCATGGCCGACCTCCCGAATGGCGCACGGGTCGACGGCTCCGTCCCCCGTATGCCCTCGTGGGGATGCCGACGCGCCGCCTCACCCCGGCACGCGGCTGCGGCACGGCACTGCGGCGGTCCTCTGACGGCTCCCCTGGCGCGCTCTCCCGGCCCCTGACGTGTGTGGCCCGGCCGCGGACGACTGCGGACCGACCGGTACGGGCCCGGGTGCGGCGCGTGGCGAATATGTCCCACGTGTGATTTCCCCCTCGCTGTCCACCGTGAAACGAGCGGTTGCGGGATGCTGTAGATAACGTTCGTTCACCTCCCCGGTGCTGTCCGGTGCGGGGCGCGGGGTTCGTGCCGATGGCGGCACAGCCGGGATGTGGAGGCAGTGATGGGTGTGACCGGTCCGATCCGCGTGGTGGTGGCCAAGCCTGGTCTCGACGGCCACGATCGCGGCGCGAAGGTGATCGCACGAGCGCTGCGCGATGCCGGTATGGAGGTCATCTACACCGGGCTTCACCAGACCCCGGAACAGATCGTGGACACCGCGATCCAGGAGGACGCCGACGCGATCGGCCTGTCCATCCTGTCCGGCGCCCACAACACGCTCTTCGCCAAGGTCCTTGAGCTGCTGAAGGACCGGGACGCCGAGGACATCAAGGTCTTCGGCGGCGGCATCATCCCGGAGGAGGACATCCCCCCGCTCAAGGAGAAGGGCGTGGCTGCGATCTTCACTCCGGGTGCCACGACGTCCTCCATCGTCGAATGGGTCAACGCGAACGTCCGCCAGCCGGCCGACGCCTGACTCCTGCCGAGGGCCGGCTGCCGACAGCCACCCGCCATCGAGGGCGTGGCCGGGCTCCCTGCCCTCGCCGCGTCCGCTCGTCCGCATGCCCCGCGCCGTACGGATCCACGGCCGGTGCCGGGCAGCCTGGTGACCCGGAGCAGGGCTATTCCGGAGCCAGCTCGGCGTGCATCACCGCCCGCAGCCGCAGGGTGGAGACCAGGCGCTGGAAGGCCTCCGACCAGTAGCCTCCCGCCCCCGGGGACGCCCCTTCCGGTTCGTCCGGTGTGGCCGTCAGCAGATCCAGGCGGGCCGCTTCCCCGGGATCCAGGCAGCGTTCGGCGAGGCCCATCACTCCGCTGAAGCTCCAGGGGTAGCTGCCCGCGTCGCGGGCGATGTCGAGTGCGTCCACCACAGCGCGGCCCAGCGGCTCGGCCCAGGGCACCGCGCAGACACCGAGCAGCTGGAACGCCTCCGACAGGCCGTGCGCGGATATGAATGCCGCGACCCAGTCGGCACGCTCCCGCTCCGACAGGGCCGCCAGGAGCTTCGCCCGCTCCGCCAGGGACGAGGTGCCGGGGCCGCTCGCCGGCGGTGCGGCGGGTGCGCCGAGGAGCGCGCGGGACCATTGCGGGTCCTGCTGGCGCACCGCCGCTCGGCACCAGGCCGCGTGCAGCTCATCGCCCCAGCCGTCGGTGACGGGCAGAGCCACGATCTCCTCGGGCCTACGTCCCCCGAGCCGGCCCGGCCAGATCGTCAGCGGAGCGGACTCGACCAACTGCCCGAGCCACCATGATCGTTCACCGCGGCCCGAAGGGGGTATGGGCGCGATACCGTCGCGCTGCATCGCCGCATCGCATTCGTGCGGTGCCTCGACGGCGATCGTGGCCGTGCTCCCGGACCGGTCCAGGGCTATGCAGGTGGCCGCCCGCTCGGCCATCCGCCCGGCGAGCGCGGAGTGCGGTAGCCCCGACAGCAGCTCGGCAGCGGTGGTCCGGACATTGCGGCTCCGGTCGGACAGCGCCAGCTCCAGGAAGGGCTCGTCCGCGTCGGACAGACCCGTGCGCAGTGAGTCCAGGAACATCAGGCGGTCCTCGGCCCGCTCGGTCGACCAGGTCCCGGACAGCAGGGCGAGTGCCGCCGCGGGATCGTGGGCCCGTACGGAAGTGAGGACGGCCACGCGTTCCGCGAAGAGGCCCTCGTCCCACAGCTTCCGCACGCCGATCGCGTCGTCCGGCGCCGGCAACGCGGCGCCTCCCCCTGGGCCGCTCGCCGCGGCGGATCCCCATGCCCCACGCAGCGCGAACTTCCAGTCGCTGTTCAGCCGGGCGAGCCACAACCCGCGCGCTCCGGCGAAGCGCAGTGCCGCAGGGCGCAGATCGGTGCGGGCGCGCGCCGCCTCGAGCAGTGCGGGCAGCGTGGCAGCGGGTGCGCGATACCCCTTCTCATTGGCGGCGGCCAGCCATTGCGGCAGCAGCTCCGTCAGGTCCGGGGCCGCACCGCGACGGCCTCCGGAGCCCGTGTGCGCCGCGCGATCGGCCAGCAGCCCGGTGAGCCGCCGCCGGGCGGCCTCGGGCAGCGGGGGCCGGGAATCCTGTGGTGCGGGCTCCGGAAGCGGCCGTGCCACGGCCGGTGTCAGCCCGGCCCGGCGCCGCACGGTGTGCAGCGCCGCCACGTCCAGTAGCGCCGTCGCTGCGTCTTTGCCGGTCAGTACGGCGGCGGGCGGGGTCCGCCGATCGGTGCCGAGAAGAGCCGAGGTGACGAGCTCTTCCCAGTCCGTGGTGCGGGTGGTGCCGGTCATCGGGTCCTCCGTGGTGCGTCATACGAGTCGGCGTTTGGACCAGGGGGCGTACGGTCGGTGCCTGTGGCCCGGCTCTCCGCTAGGCCTCCTGCCGAGGAACCCCGACGCGTCACGGGCAGGCCCGAGCGGGCACCCGTGCCCCTGGCTTCGGAGAGTCCCCACTCAGCTCACGCGCCCGTGAGTGAGACCGTCTCGGCGGTCTCTTCCGACCAGGCGGCCAGCGGCGCGAAGCCCCGGTGGCCGAGTTCGCCGAAGACCGTGACGGGGCCGCCACCTGACAGCGCGGCGAGCCTCCACAGTGCGGGGCGGGACAGCGCGGTCGCGGTGATGGGCAGCGCTGAGCGGCCGTCGGCATCGGACAGCTGCCAGCCCTCGTCTCCCGGCACCGGGACAACGTCGGACAGCGTGCACGGCCAGGAGTCCAACCAGGGATCCTGGCTCAGGGCCGTCCCGTAGGCGGAAAGCCCTTCCACCACGGTGCTTCCCGTTGGGCGAGCGGTGATCGGGGCCGGGGACCCGAACTGCCGGCCGATGTCGGCGCGCAGCTGTCCCGCACCCCCGTACGGCATCAGCTCGGCGTCGATCATCAGCCCCACCGGCAGTGCCAGCTGGGGGGCCCTTCCGGCGGCACCGTAGGCGAGGAGCAGCGCCGGGCGGCCGGTCTTCCGGCCGTGCAGCCATATGCGGCGGGTGGTGATCTTGCCGTCTGAGGTGTCGTACTGGGCGAGCACCAGCCAGTCGTCCCTGACTGCGGGGCCTTCCGGCGGAGTGTTCAGCCCGACCCTGGTGCGCACGGTCGCCGCCAGCGGTTCCGGAAGCCGCTCACGCTCCAGCCAGGCCCGGTCGAGCAGGTGGATCAGCGAGCACTCCTCGAGCAACCGCACCGGCCAGCCCGGTCCGGAGGCCGGAACGGCTCCCAACTCGCGTACCCGTGCGGCGAGTCCGGGCGCCTGGGCGTCGACCATGCGGGCGGCCGTCTCCTCCCACAGCCCGTATCCGGCCTGCTCGGCGGGCGCCAGCCCGCCCCGCAGCACGTCGGCCAGCCGCTGCTCCAGCTCCGTCGTCCCCGCGGTGATCCGGGCTGCCCGGCGGTCGGCCCGGCGGCGTGCGGCCTCCGGGTCGGCGGGCTGCGTGGACTGCCCGCCGTCCGTGCCCTGCTCCTGTTTCTGCGCGGCGCGCTTGCGCCGCCCCGACAGCCACTCGCCGGCCCAGTCCGGCACCTCCCCGTCCGCGACCGCGGCCTCGTCTCCCGCCCAGAGCAGCAGCAGCCCCAGCGCGTGCTTGCACGGAAACTTGCGGCTCGGGCAACTGCACTTGTACGCGGGCCCTGTGGCGCCCCCGACATCGACGATCGTCTGATACGGCTTGCTGCCGCTTCCCCTGCACAGACCCCAGACGGCGCCGGACGCGCCGCAGCCCGTGCCCGACCACGGCCCGGCCGTGCCGAGTTTGCTTCCCGCCTTGCGTGACGTCGCGTCAGGAGACAGAGCCAGCACCTGCTCAGCCGTCCAGCGCACCCCCTGCTGATTCATGGCAAAGACGCTACGGCGCCCCACTGACAATCGGGCTGACAAGCGGATTCTCCGGCCCGGTAAGGCCCGTGGCGACAAGAGTCCCGGCTACCGCATCCCGTCCCGCTCCTCACGCGCCAACGCGCTCAGCACACTGCCGACTTCGGCCGTGGTCCGCGGAAGCGGCCCGATTGTCAGTGGCGTGGTGCACGGTGGAATCACATCCGGTCGAACGATCTGGAGGGGGATACATGTCCATGCCCGAAAACCGTGCCGAGGCAGATACCGCAGTCCTGCGGCCACATGCCGAAGACGCCTTCGCCGACGAGCTCAAGGCCCTCGCCGCGGCCGACGACCGGCCGCGGCCGGCCCGCTGGCGGCTGTCGCCGTGGGCCGTGGCCACGTATCTGCTCGGCGGCACCCTGCCCGATGGGACCGTGATCACGCCGAAGTACGTGGGACCGCGCCGGATCGTCGAGGTGGCCGTCACCACACTCGCCACCGACCGCGCGCTGCTGCTGCTCGGTGTGCCCGGCACCGCCAAGACCTGGGTCTCCGAGCATCTCGCTGCGGCCGTCAGCGGAGACTCCACCCTGCTGGTCCAGGGCACGGCGGGCACACCGGAGGAAGCCATCCGCTACGGGTGGAACTACGCCCAGCTGCTCGCCCAAGGTCCGAGCCGGGACGCGCTCGTGCCCAGCCCCGTGATGCGGGCCATGTCCGAGGGCATGACCGCCCGGGTCGAGGAGCTCACCCGCATTCCCGCGGACGTTCAGGACACGCTCATCACGATCCTTTCGGAGAAGACCCTGCCCATCCCCGAGCTGGGGCAGGAGGTCCAGGCGGTCGGTGGTTTCAACCTCATCGCCACGGCCAACGACCGGGACCGCGGCGTCAATGACCTGTCGAGTGCGCTGCGCCGCCGCTTCAACACCGTGGTGCTGCCGCTGCCCGCCACCGCGGACGACGAGGTCGGCATCGTCTCCCGGCGCGTCGACCAGATAGGGCGCTCGCTCGATCTGCCTGCCGTGCCGGAGGGCATCGAGGAGATCCGCCGTGTCGTCACGGTGTTCCGTGAACTGCGCGACGGGGTAACCGCCGACGGCCGTACCAAGCTCAAGTCGCCTTCGGGGACGCTCTCCACGGCCGAGGCGATCTCCGTTGTCACCAGCGGCCTCGCACTCGCCTCCCACTTCGGAGACGGAGTGCTGCGGTCCGGCGATGTGGCGGCGGGCATTCTCGGAGCGGTGGTCCGCGATCCCGCGGCGGACCGTGTCATCTGGCAGGAGTATCTGGAGACGGTCGTACGTGAAAGGGACGGCTGGAAGGACTTCTACCGTGCCTGCCGCGAGGTGAGCGCATGACGACAGCCGTCACCACGGCCGGGCACGGCGCCGGAGCCGCCTCTGCCACCGCTCCTGGAGGGGAGAAGCGGTGGCAGGGGCGAGAGCCCCTGGTGCTGGGGGTGCGGCACCACGGGCCGGGTTCGGCGCGGGCGGTGCAGACGGCGCTCGACGCCGCCATGCCCCGCGCGGTGCTGATCGAGGGACCGCCGGAGGGTGACGCCCTCCTGCCGCTCGCCGCCGACGAGTCCATGGTCCCGCCCGTCGCCCTGCTCGCCCATGCCGTGGACGATCCGGGACGCGCCGCCTTCTGGCCGATGGCCGCGTTCTCACCGGAGTGGGTCGCCATCCGCTGGGCCCTGGCGCACGAGGTGCCGGTCCGCTTCATCGACCTGCCCGCGGCCCATTCGCTGGCCGCTGCCTCGGACCCCACCTGGGGCGACGAGGACGAAGCCCAACCGGGCAGCACGGATGAGGCGGCGCTGCGGATCGATCCACTGGCGGTGCTCGCCGATGCCGCCGGGTACGACGACCCGGAGCGCTGGTGGGAGGACGTGATCGAGCACCGCGGTGGGAGCGCCGTGGCCGACCCGTTCGCGCCGTTCGCGGTGCTCGGGGAGGCCATGGCCGCCCTGCGCGAGGAGTACGGACACGGCGGGCGTGACCGCGACCTCGTGCGCGAGGCCCATATGCGGGTCCAGCTGTACGTGGCACGCAAGGAGTTCGGTCATGAGGTCGCCGTCGTCTGCGGCGCCTGGCATGTCCCCGCACTCACCGCGAAGTCCACGGTCACCGCGGACCGCGCCCTGCTGAAGGGCCTGCCCAAGGTGAAGACGGAGACCACCTGGGTGCCCTGGACCCACCGCAGGCTCGCCCGCCGCACGGGCTACGGCGCGGGAATCGACTCACCCGGCTGGTACGCGCACCTGTTCGGCGCCCCGGACCGTCCTGTCGAGCGCTGGATGACCAAGGTCGCGGGACTGCTCAGGGACGAGGACCGGTTCGTGTCGTCGGCGCATGTCATCGAGGCCGTACGGCTCGCCGGCACCCTGGCCGCGATGCGGGGCCGCCCGCTCGCCGGGCTGAGCGAGACGACCGACGCGATACGGGCCGTGATGTGCGACGGCTCCGAAGTGCCCCTGGAGCTCGTCCAGGACCGGCTGATCATCGGTGATGTGCTGGGTGAGGTCCCGGAGTCCGCACCCGCCGTCCCGCTCCAGCGCGACCTGGCCCGCCTCCAGCGCAGCCTGCGGCTCAAACCCGAGCTGCTGGAGCGGGAGCTGGAGCTCGATCTGCGCAAGGAGACCGATTCCGGCCGCAGCCGGCTGCTGCACCGGCTGCGGCTCCTGAGCGTCGACTGGGGCGCCACTGCGGCCGGCCGGGGCTCCACCGGCACCTTCCGGGAGACCTGGCGGCTGCGCTGGGAGCCCGAGTTGTTCGTCAAGGTCGCCGAGGCGGGGATCTGGGGGACCACGGTGCTCGCCGCGGCCACCGCCCGTGCGGAGTCGGAGGCCGCTTCGGTGACCGCGCTCGCCGAAGTGACCGCCCTGGCCGAGCGCTGTCTCCTGGCCGAGCTGCCCGATGCCCTCCCGGTGGTGATGAAGGCACTCGCGGACCGGGCTGCGCTGGACGCGGATGTGGGTCATCTCGCCCAGGCCCTTCCCGCGCTCGCCCGCTCCCTGCGCTACGGGGATGTGCGGTCTACCGACACGGCTGCGCTCGGGGAGGTGGCGACCGGTCTCGCCGAGCGGATATGCGTCGGTCTGCCGCCCGCCTGCGTGGGACTCGACGCGGACGGCGCCGCCGAGATGCGCGGCCACCTCGACGGTGTCCACACAGCTGTCGGCCTGCTGCCGGAGAGTGAGGAGCTGAGCGCCCGCTGGACGGAGGTGCTGCGCAGGCTGGCGGTGCGCGACACCGTGCCCGGGGTGATTCGGGGGCGCGCGGCACGGCTGCTGCTGGACGACGGCCGTCTCGAAGAGGACGAAGCGGCACGGCTGATGGGCCTCGCCCTCTCGCCCGGCACCCCGCCCGCCGACGCCGCCGCCTGGATCGAGGGCTTCGTCGGCGGCACGGCCGGCGGGGGCATGCTCCTCGTCCACGACGAGCGGCTGCTCGGACTGGTCGACGCCTGGCTGGTGTCCGTCCCCGGCGACGCGTTCACGGACGTACTGCCGCTGCTGCGGCGCACGTTCTCGGCGTATGAGCCCGGTGTCAGGCGCACCCTCGGCGAACTGGTGCGCCGCGGACCGGCGGCGACGGGCACGGCGCCGGCCGCAGGGGAGTCCGGCGTGCCCGGTTTCGGCGCCGGAATCGACGAGGCACGGGCCGATTCCGTGCTGCCCGTACTGAGGCTGATCCTGGAGGGGGAACACGTATGACCACGGCAGCAGTCGGCGCGATGGCGGCCGGCGACGAGCGGCTCAGGCGCTGGCGGCTCGTGCTCGGCGGCGGGGCGGCCGACGGCACCGGCTGCACCCTGGGCGGTACGGACGTCGGCATGGACGCGGCGCTGGGCGCCCTCTACGGCAGGGGGAACCGCCAGGAGCGCGGCACCGGCAAGCGTTCGGCCGGTCTCGACGGCTCGGCCCCCAATGTGGCGCGCTGGCTCGGGGACATCCGTACGTACTTCCCGAGCTCCGTCGTCCAGGTCATGCAGCGTGACGCGATCGACCGGCTCGGCCTCAGCACCCTGCTGCTGGAACCCGAGATGCTGGAGGCGGTGGAGGCCGATGTGCATCTCGTCGGCACGCTGCTCTCCCTCAACAAGGCCATGCCCGAGACGACGAAGGAAACCGCCCGGGCAGTGGTGCGCAAGGTCGTCGAGGACCTGGAGAAGCGGCTGACCACCCGCACCCGTGCGACCGTCACCGGTGCGCTGGACCGCAGCGCCCGTGTCAACCGGCCGCGCCACAGGGACATCGACTGGGACCGCACGATCCGGGCGAACCTGAAGAACTACCTGCCGGAGCACCGCACGGTCATCCCCGAGCGGCTCATCGGCTACGGACGCGCGGCGCAGTCGGTGAAGAAGGATGTCGTGCTGTGCATCGACCAGTCCGGTTCGATGGCGGCGTCCGTGGTGTACGCCTCGGTGTTCGGCGCGGTGCTCGCGTCGATGCGTTCGATCGCGACCCGGCTTGTCGTCTTCGACACGGCGGTCGTGGATCTGACGGACCAGCTGGCCGACCCGGTCGACGTGCTGTTCGGCACCCAGCTCGGCGGCGGCACCGACATCAATCGCGCGCTGGCCTATTGCCAGTCGCAGATCACCCGGCCTGCGGACACCGTCGTCGTCCTGATCAGCGACCTCTACGAAGGTGGCATACGGGACGAGATGCTCAAGCGGGTGGCGGCGATGAAGGCATCCGGGGTGCAGTTCGTCGCCCTGCTCGCGCTCTCCGACGAAGGCGCACCCGCGTACGACCGGGAACACGCGGCGGCACTGGCAGCTCTTGGCGCACCGGCCTTCGCCTGCACCCCCGATCTGTTCCCGGAGGTCATGGCCGCCGCGATCGAGAAGAGGCCGCTGCCCATACCGGACATGGCGACTCATCAGTAACAAGGGACTTGCGCGACCCCCTGAGTCCCATGCGAGCATCATGCCCATCGCCACCGGAGGAGCATCCTCCGCTACCAGAGAAGGCCTGCCGCTTTGTCGTTGACCGCTGCACTGCCCCTAGTGCCCCCAGCCGCCGTGCGCCGTGTGCGCGTCGCGGTTCGGCGGCACGCGGTGCGCGCGGTACAGGTGTTGCTGTTCGTCGCCGGACTGCTGGTGCTGGGGCTTGTCCTCGGTGGCGCGGCGCAGGCGGCGGAACGGACGGGCGCCGAGAGCTCGCTGGAGCGCGTCGTCGCGGACGATATGACGGACAGGCTCGATGGCACGCTGACGGCAGCGCCGGTGAATCCGGTGGAGCCGGTGAAGCCGATGGCTGGGCGTGTGAGGGAGCCGGTGGCACGTGGGGCGGGTGCGGCTGCCGTCGAGCCGGCCGTGAAGCGAGCGGCCGCACCGGTCGCCGAGCGGATCGTCGAGCCGGTGGGCGACCACTTCGCCGAGCCCCTCGGGCAGGCAGTGGCCGTCGCCGTGCAGACGGCGGTTCAGAGCATGCCCGAGCGGCCGATGCCCGCCTCCTCCGTGGAATGGCCCGGTGCCGGGCAGGTCGTACCCACGGCTGTTCCCGTCCCTGTCGCCGCCCCCGCTCAGATCCCCGCAGCCCTGCCCGTTTCCGTACCCGGGCAGCACCTGACTCCCGAAGGGCCCGCCGCCGCGGACGCTGCGCTCACCGCGCCCTCCCCGCAGTCGCCGGACATGACCTCGGGTCAGCACCGGGCACCCCTGGCCGCCGCGTTGAGCGGGCGCGAAGGGCGGCTTCCGCCGGCACCCGGCCACGCACCGGCCATGCCCGGTGGAAGCGCAGTACTCCAGACCGCCGGTGACGGGCACATGCAGCGCGTGGTCGATCCGAAGGGCGCGTGGTTCTCACGGGCCGCTTCGTGTGCCCGCATACCCGGATCCCGGCAGCCAGCCGGTGGCGCCGGGCCGCGGGAGCGCCACCGCGACATCCTCGAATTCCCCGGATAGGGCAGGCCGTTCCCCCCGCCTGAGACCTGCCGCGCGGGGGCGGAGCAGGTCTGCCCGACTCCCGGAATCCAAAGGAAACACCCGAAATGAACAAGAACATCCGCCGTTCCATAGCCGTCGCAGCCGGTGCAGCCGGTATGTGGGCCATCGGTACGGCCGCCGCCAGCGCGGACGAGCTGCCCTCCCTCTCCCTGTCCACGCCGGACCAGGCCGCCGGAATGGCCCAGGACAAGGCCGCAGACCTCGCGGACACGCCGGCCGTGTCCACCGCCACCAGTACGGCGACGGCCACCGCGCAGGGCGTCACCCAGGACGCCGCCGTGGCGACGGCCGAGTCGGCCGCGGACCAGGCCCGTCAGTACGCCGAGTCCGGCCTGCCCGCCGCCGACACCGAGATCGACTACCTGTTCGGCCCGCTGTCCGCGTTCGCCCCGGAACTCGAGCAGGCCCCGGCCCGCGCCGCCCGTGCCGCCACTCCCGTCGTGGACGAGACCGCGCAGGACGCCCTGCCCCCGATCGCCGACCGCTCCGTGGACAGTGTCGTCCCGGTCGCCGGTCAGGCGGTCGGCGACGCCGGTGGCCTCGCCACGAGTGTCGTCGGAGACGTGTCCCCCTTCGCGGGCGGCGTCGCTGCCGGGGTGGCACCCTTCGCCGGTGGGGTGGCCGGGGCGGTCGCACCGGTCGTCGAGACCGTCGCCGACCAGGTCCAGCCGGTCGCCCACGGCGTCGGCGGCTCCGCCGGCACCTTCGCGGACGGTGTGACCGGCCAGGTGCGGCCCTTCGCCCAGGACATGACCGGCACGGTCACCGCCACTCCGGTCGCGGCTCACGCGGTCTACGGTGTCCAGGGCGCGGCCACCGCGATCACTCCGAGTTACGCAGACGGCGTCACCCAGTACCTGGCCCAGGGCATCTGAGCCGAGACCGCTGACCTGGGGCGGGCGATCGGCGGATTCCCCCGTCCCCCAAGCACTGCGGGCGGTCCCCATTGGGGTGGGGACCGCCCGTTCCGTACCCCGGCCGGATGCGTCCTGTAACCGCACAGTTCCGCCACGTGCGCGATCTGTGACCGGTATCACCGCCGCTCTGTGATCTGCGATTTAGGGACCCACGGCCCACGGGGATACTCTGCGAGACGGACATGCCGCGTACCGGCCACCGTGTACGCCTCCCTAGTGACAGCGCAGTCACGTTGCCCTTCGCGGCACGCCCACGCAGACAACGAACCGCGAATCACAACTGCGACGATTAGAAGCAAAGGGACGGACGCGCGTGGACCTGTTCGAGTACCAGGCGAGGGACCTCTTCGCCAAGCACGGTGTACCGGTGCTGGCCGGTGAAGTCATCGACACGCCTGAGGCGGCGCGCGAGGCGACCGAGCGCCTGGGTGGCCGTTCGGTCGTGAAGGCCCAGGTGAAGGTGGGCGGCCGCGGCAAGGCCGGTGGCGTCAAGCTGGCCGGCACGCCGGACGAGGCCGTCGCCCGCGCCACGGACATCCTCGGTATGGACATCAAGGGCCACACGGTCCACAAGGTGATGATCGCCGAGACGGCTCCCGAGATCGCCGAGGAGTACTACGTCTCGTACCTCCTCGACCGCACCAACCGCACCTTCCTGGCCATGGCCTCGGTCGCGGGCGGCATGGACATCGAGGAAGTCGCGGCGACGACGCCCGAGAAGCTCGCCAAGATCCCGGTCGACGCCAACGACGGCGTGGACCTGGCGAAGGCCCGCGAGATCGTCGAGGCCGCGAAGTTCCCGGCCGAGGTGGCCGAGCAGGTCGCCGAGATCCTCGTGACCCTGTGGAAGACCTTCGTCGCGGAGGACGCCCTCCTCGTCGAGGTGAACCCGCTTGCCAAGGTCGCCGACGGCCGTGTCATCGCCCTCGACGGCAAGGTGTCCCTGGACGCCAACGCCGAGTTCCGCCACGCCGACCACGCCGAGCTCGAGGACAAGGCCGCGGCCAACCCGCTCGAGGCCGCTGCCAAGGCCAAGGGCCTCAACTACGTCAAGCTCGACGGCGAGGTCGGCATCATCGGCAACGGCGCGGGTCTGGTCATGTCGACCCTCGACGTCGTCGCGTACGCCGGTGAGAGGCACGCGGGCGTCAAGCCGGCCAACTTCCTCGACATCGGTGGCGGCGCCTCCGCCGAGGTCATGGCGAACGGCCTGGAGATCATCCTCGGCGACCCGGACGTCAAGTCCGTGTTCGTCAACGTCTTCGGTGGCATCACCGCGTGTGACGCGGTCGCCAACGGCATCGTGCAGGCCCTGGAACTCCTCGAGTCCAAGGGCGAGGCTGTGACGAAGCCGCTGGTCGTGCGGCTCGACGGCAACAACGCGGAGCTGGGTCGTCAGATCCTGGACGACCGCAACCACCCGCTCGTGCAGCGTGTGGACACCATGGACGGCGCGGCCGACAAGGCCGCCGAGCTGGCTGCGGCCAAGTAACAAGGGACGAGGTCACAGACTCACCATGGCTATCTTCCTCACCAAGGAATCCAAGGTCATCGTCCAGGGCATGACCGGCTCCGAAGGCCAGAAGCACACCAAGCGCATGCTGGCTTCCGGCACGAACATCGTCGGTGGCGTGAACCCGCGCAAGGCGGGCACCACGGTCGACTTCGACGGCACTGAGATCCCGGTCTTCGGCTCCGTCGCCGAGGCCGTCGAGAAGACCGGCGCCGACGTCACGGTCATCTTCGTCCCGGAGAAGTTCACCAAGGACGCGGTGATCGAGGCGATCGACGCCGAGATCGGCCTCGCGGTCGTCATCACCGAGGGCGTCGCCGTCCACGACACCGCCCAGTTCTGGGCGCACGCGGGCGCAAAGGGCAACAAGACCCGGATCATCGGACCGAACTGCCCGGGCCTGATCACCCCCGGTCAGTCGAACGCGGGCATCATCCCGGCCGACATCACCAAGCCCGGCCGCATCGGTCTCGTGTCCAAGTCAGGCACGCTGACCTACCAGATGATGTACGAGCTGCGGGACATCGGCTTCAGCTCCTGCGTCGGCATCGGCGGTGACCCGATCATCGGCACCACCCACATCGACGCCCTGGCCGCCTTCGAGGCCGACCCCGACACCGACCTGATCGTGATGATCGGCGAGATCGGCGGCGACGCCGAGGAGCGTGCCGCCGACTTCATCAAGGCGAACGTCACCAAGCCGGTGGTCGGCTACGTCGCGGGCTTCACCGCCCCCGAGGGCAAGACCATGGGTCACGCCGGCGCCATCGTCTCCGGCTCCTCCGGCACCGCCCAGGCGAAGCAGGAGGCACTGGAGGCCGCCGGCGTGAAGGTCGGCAAGACGCCGACCGAGACGGCCAAGCTGGCGCGCGAGATCCTCGCGGGCTGAGCCACCTCTGCCTGAAGCGAGGGCCCGCATCCCGGGAGACCGGGGTGCGGGCCCTCGCCGCTTTCCGCGGCGTTCTTCGGTGTCCCCCGCACGCCGTGTGCGCTTGCGCATGCCCGCCGGCTCAGCCGGAACCAGGAATGAGGCGTTCCGGTCCCTTCAGCGGGTGCTCCCGCAGTGTCAACCGCAGGTCGGGACTGCCAGGGGACTCAGCCATGGGCCCTGGGTTCGACGGCACCCCACCGACCGAGCGGCCTGGCGTGCGCGGAGCCTCGTAGCTCGCCCTACCGAAGATCATCGTCAGTAGCGAGGCGCCCAGCACGGCGGCGGCGAGCCCGTACGAGGCACGGGTCCAGAACTGCGTGCGCTTCTCGGTGCACGCCCGCACCTCACTCGCTGGTGCGAGCTCGGGTGCCGGTATGGCCGCGGCGAGATCGGCCAGCCGTTCGTGCAGCGCGTCCGGCTCCCCCAGCTCGGGGATGCGCTCGGCGACGGCCGCGCGGGCGTTCAGCAGACGCGTCGCGGCGGCAGGGGTGCTCGCCTCCGTCTCGGCGGCCGTCTCGGGGAGGTCGAGGCCGAGGCCGTCGTACAGCAGCAGGGTGCGTCGGTACATGGGCGGCAGCGCGAACAGGGTGTCCCGGAGCGACTGGCGTGCTGAGCTATCGGCGTCGCCGGGAGCCTTCTGGTGCTCCGGGGGGTCGGGCTCCGAGGGGTGGCCGCGGCGCAGCCGGTGCCAGGGCGACATGGCGTACTCGTACGCCGCCGTCCGCAGCCAGCCGGGTGGGTCGGGGTCGACAGCCACCTCCGGCCAGCGCTGCCAGGCGCGGTGGAAGGCGTGCTCGACCGCCTCACGGGCGAAATCCCTGTTGCCGGTGAGCAGATAGGTCTGGCGCACCAGACAGGAGGCCGTGCGCCGGTAGAGCACATCGAACGCCTGCTCGGCAGTCCTGGGCGGGGGTTCGCCCACGGGGTACGGCGAAGGGTGCAGCAGCTGGGCGGCGAGCTGTGCCAGGTGACGGTGGCCGGGGTCCCCGCGCCGAGAGGTGTGCGCCGTTGCTGCGGGCTCGCTCTCGGGTTCGCGGGTCCTTCCGGCGGCTGCGGTCCTGCCGGGTTCCCCCGTGTTCGCGGGGTCCCCGGCCCTCCCGGGCTGCTCCCCGGGTCCCGCGGTCTTCCCTGGCTGCTGCCAGGTCTGTGCCGCCGGTGGGCGTTCCGGGTCGATCTTCGGCAGCTCCAGGGTGTCCTCGGTGGCGCCCCGCCCGCCCTCGTCCTTCCCACCGCGGGTGGCCTCCGCCCAGCGGGCCTCCCGCTCGGCCTGGGCCTTGGCCGCCTCTTTCGCCGTGAGCTCCGCCTGGTACGAGGCGAGTGCCTTCGCGTACGCCTCCCGCTTGCGTCCGCGCGGGTTGGTCCGGCCGGTCTCCCAGGACCGGACCGTCGCCCGGGTGACCCCGACGGCTCGTGCGAGCTCCTCCTCGCTGAGGGACTTGGACTCGCGCAGCCTGCGTCGTTCCTTGGGGGACGGCAGATCGTCGGCGTTCTTTGCGGTCCTCGGGTTCACGGCGTGATGGGCGTTCTCGGCGGGGTCCGGGGCGCTTCGCCTCATGGAGGCTCCATGGGGTCGGTGACGGTACCGTCACAAACAGTACATAATAGTATCTTCCGCGACACCACGGCTGTTTGCCTGTTAACCGGATAGAACGGGCCGTCTTGGCAGCATGGCCGGGTGACCGAGATGACCGACCACAGGCCTGTCCCCACGGTGGCTGTACAGGGCGCCCGGCCACCCGCCGTCCTGTTCATGGCGGCCGTACTGCGCGGTGTGACGGCGGCCGGGCTGGGCCTCGGCGCGCTGGCGGTCCCGGTGATCCTGATGTGGATCAGCTCGCCGTATCCGGACAGCGGCCCACGCGGGGCGCTGCACGTGGCCGCCGGGCTGTGGCTGCTGGCGCACGGCGCGGAACTGGTCAGGGCGGAGACCCTCTCGGGCGCCCCCGCGCCCGTCGGGGTCGTGCCGCTGCTGCTGATGGTGCTGCCCATCTGGTCGGCGCATCGCGCCGTACGTGACACGCTCGAGTCAGGGGCTGGGGCCCGGGGTGCGGTGGGCCTCGTGGTGTCCGGAGTGACCTGTGGCTATCTGCTGATCGCCACGACGGTGGCGATGTACTCCACCGGTGGGGCCCTCGAGGCCGAACCGCTCAGTGCGGCGGTGCACCTGCCCGCCGTGACCGTCCTGTCAGCCACGGCGGGTGCCTGGACGGCGTGCGGACGACCGCTTGGGCCGCTTCCCGCATGGGTTCCCGCGGGACTGCGCGGCTCAGGCACGCGCACCCGGTGCGTCGTCGCGCTCCGCGCCGCGGGTGCGGCGACGGCGACACTGGTCGCCGGCGGCGCCCTGCTGTTCGCGGCGTCCCTGGTGTGGCACGCGGAGGCCGCGGGGGATCAGCTCGTACGGCTCGCGGCGGACTGGCCGGGGCGCTTCGCGGTCGTGGTGCTGGCGCTGATCCTGGTGCCGAACGCGGCGGTCTGGGGCGCCGCCTACGGCCTCGGCTCCGGCTTCGCGCTCGGTACGGCCGGCACCGCGACGCCTCTCGCGGTCGCTGAAGGTGCGACGCCACCCCACTTCCCGCTGCTCGCCGCCGTACCGACGCAGGGCCTCGAGACGCCGCTGATCTGGGCGTGTGCCGCCGTTCCGGTGGCGGCGGGCGGTGCCGTCGCGTGGTGTACGAGTCGTGCGGCGCGCGACGCGTGCACGGCGGACGGCGGAGGCCGGGGGGCGGCCTGGGGTCGCCGTGAGACAGCCCTCGTCGCCCTGCTCGCCGCCGCGCTGTGTGCGGTGCTCATGGCGCTGCTGGCGGCCTGGGCGGGCGGGCCGCTGGGGACGGCGGGACTGGCCGACTTCGGTCCGGTCTGGTGGCTCACGGGTGCGGCGGCATTCGGCTGGACGGCGGCCGTCGGCGCCCCGGTCGCGGTCGGTGCTCACACCTGGCACATGCGTCGTGCGACCAGCGGCAGCAGGCCTGACCCGCGTGAGGTCTGCCGCGCTGCCTCGAAGCGGGCGGTGCAGGGGCTCCTGGGCCTGGTGCGGGGCGTGGCGGGCATGCCGGGGCCGAAGAGCCCGGATGCCGGTGCCGCGCCCCCGCCGGTCGCCGAGCCGGAGGCACCCGAGCAGGACGAGCCGGCACCTCCAGCGACGGACCTGGATGCGTCCGACCCGGCCCCGGCCAGGGACCTGGATACGTCTGCCACGGGCCCGGCCGTGGACCTGGATGCGTCCGACCCGGCCAAGGGCACGGCGGGGGCCGCGGCCGGCCAAGACACCGACGAAGGTGCAGGGGCGTATGCAGCTCCGGATGCCGAGAGGGGCACGGGCGGGCCCGGCACCGACATGTGTGCGGTGAAGGGTGTGGACGCGGGTGCCCCGGACGTGGACGTACGTGCGGAAAGGAATGCTGCCCCGGACGCCGACTCGAAGGGCCAGGGCGGCCGGCCCTGACTGGCCTACTCCTGAACGCCGACCAGCTTGCGCAGCGGATCGGGCAGGAGGTCGTTGCACGCGAGCTGGCCCGACTTGGTGAGGGCATCGTCGCGGCAGGTGTAGAAGTCGCGGTAGACGAGCTGCATCGTGAAGGTCATCGCGACGATCACGAGCGCGACCGCCGCCATCACCATGCCGCTGACCGCGGCTGTGACCTGAGGTCTGCCCCCGCCCGCCTGGGCTCCCGCACCGGCGGTGCCCGCCGTACCCATGGCGCCCGCCGTGCCGGCTGCTCCCACTGCCGGCTCAGCAGCCTGGCGGCGTGCCTTGGCGCGCAGGGAGCTGCCGCCCCAGTACAGCGCGAGCGCGCCGAGCAGCAGGGCGATCTCGCCGAGGTCGAAGAGGGCGAAGAAGAAGGCCCACATGCCCGCGAGCAGCGCATAGCGGGCACGACGCTGGGCCGGGTCCGTCGGGTCCCAGCGAAGGCTGCTCCCGGGGCCGCCCTCGGAGCCGCCCTGTCCGCTCTGCCCGCCGGGCCTGCCGCCGAAGCCGCCCGATGAGCGTCCGGGCTGGCGGCTGCTCCACTGGCCCCAGCCCGACGACGGACGGCGGCCACTCTGACGGCCATCGTCATCGCCCTCGCCGTCACCCTCGCCACCACCGGTGCCGTGATCTCCGGCGCCCCGCCGCGGCTGCCACGGCTGGTCGGGGGAACCCTCAGGCGGCGGTGCGAAGGGGTTGTCGTCTGCGGACCCCTCCGCCGGTTCCGTGGACTGGCGCTCCCGCAGCAGCGGGGACCCCGGCATCAGGGAGCCCCGCTCGCGGGCGAGCGGGGAGCGGAGAGCCATGCGACGGTTTCGGACCGGCGTGGACGGCATGTGACGAGTGACTTCCCCTCTGGACTGCTGCTGAGTACCGCTGGGTACCCGCTGTACTCGGGCTCCGTATGCGGATGAGCCCTGCCCCAGACGCTACCTCCCGGCCACGCCCCCGTCCCGCGGGGGCCGCTTGGTGTGCCGGTATCGTTGCTGACGGTCGACGGCTTCGTAGAGTTCCCCGTATCGCCGGACTCGTTTTATTCGTATGACCACACAAACGTCATCACGCCGCAAACGCAACACGAAAAGAGTCCCCGTGGCTGCCGCCCGCCTCGTCGTCCTGGTCTCCGGATCCGGCACCAACCTCCAGGCGCTGCTCGACGCCATCCACGACGATCCCCGGGGCTCCGAGGGCTTCGGGGCCGAGATCGTGGCGGTCGGCGCCGACCGCGACGGGATCGCCGGCCTCGAACGGGCCGAGCGTGCCGGGCTCCCGACCTTCGTGTGCAGGGTGAAGGACCATGCGACCCGTGAGGAGTGGGACCGCGCCCTGAGCGAGGCCACCGCCGCCTACGAGCCGGACCTCGTGGTGTCGGCGGGCTTCATGAAGATCGTCGGCAAGGACTTCCTCGCCCGCTTTGGCGGCCGGTTGGTGAACACCCACCCCGCCCTGCTCCCCAGCTTTCCCGGGGCCCACGGCGTCCGCGACGCGCTCGCGTACGGCGTGAAGGTCACCGGATGCACCGTCCACTTCGTCGACGACGGCGTCGACACCGGCCCGATCATCGCGCAGGGCGTGGTGCACGTCCGGGACGAGGACGATGAAGCCGCTCTGCATGAGCGCATCAAGGAAGTCGAGCGTCAGCTGCTCGTCGATGTCGTGGGGCGTCTGGCCCGCAACGGCTACCGCATTGAGGGACGAAAGGTAGTTATCCCGTGACCGCCGAAACCATGAAGCGGCCCATCCGGCGCGCGCTGGTCAGCGTCTACGACAAGTCCGGTCTGGAGGAGCTCGCCCGCGGTCTGCACGAGGCCGGGGTGGAGCTGGTCTCCACCGGCTCCACCGCAGGCCGAATCGCCGCCGCCGGGGTCCCGGTCACCAAGGTCGAGGAGCTGACCGGCTTCCCCGAGTGCCTCGACGGCCGGGTCAAGACGCTGCACCCGCGCGTGCACGCCGGGATCCTCGCCGATCTGCGCCTCGACGCGCACCGCGAGCAGCTCGCGGAGCTGGGCGTCGAGCCGTTCGACCTCGTCGTGGTCAACCTCTACCCGTTCCGCGAGACCGTCGCTTCCGGCGCGAGCCCCGACGAGTGCGTCGAGCAGATCGACATCGGCGGCCCCTCGATGGTCCGCGCCGCCGCCAAGAACCACCCGTCGGTGGCGGTCGTCACCAGCCCCGGGCGGTACGCCGACGTGCTCAGCGCCGTGGGGGCGGGCGGCTTCGACCTGGCCGCCCGCAAGCGCCTCGCCGCCGAGGCGTTCCAGCACACGGCCGCGTACGACGTGGCCGTGGCGTCCTGGTTCGCGTCCTCGTACGCCCCGGCCGACGAAAGCGGCTTCCCCGACTTCATCGGCGCCACCTACCAGCGCTCCAACGTGCTGCGGTACGGCGAGAACCCGCACCAGGACGCGGCGCTGTACGTCACCGAGGCGGGCGGCGGGCTCGCGCAGGCCGAGCAGCTGCACGGCAAGGAGATGTCGTTCAACAACTACACGGACACGGAGGCCGCGCGGCGTGCCGCGTACGACCACGCCGAGCCGTGTGTGGCCATCATCAAGCACGCCAACCCCTGCGGTATCGCGATCGGCGCCGACGTCGCCGAGGCGCACCGCAAGGCACACGCCTGCGACCCGCTGTCGGCCTTCGGCGGGGTGATCGCTGTCAACCGCCCGGTGTCCGTGGCGATGGCCGAGCAGGTCGCCGAGATCTTCACCGAGGTCATCGTCGCCCCGGGCTACGAGGACGGCGCGGTCGAGGTGCTCGCCCGCAAGAAGAACGTCCGCGTGCTGCGCTGCCCCGACGCTCCCGCGGCCCCCGTCGAGGTCAAGCCGGTTGACGGCGGAGCTCTGCTCCAGGTCACCGACCGGCTCCAGGCGGACGGCGACGACCCGGCGAACTGGACGCTGGCCACCGGCGAGGCCCTTGACGCCGCCGAGCTCGCCGAGCTCGCCTTCGCCTGGCGTGCCTGCCGCGCGGTGAAGTCCAACGCGATCCTGCTGGCCAAGGACGGCGCTTCGGTGGGCGTGGGCATGGGACAGGTCAACCGCGTCGACTCCGCGAAGCTCGCGGTGGAGCGCGCGGGCGCTGAGCGTGCGCCGGGTTCCTACGCGGCCTCCGACGCGTTCTTCCCCTTCCCTGACGGCCTGGAGATCCTGACCGCCGCCGGCGTGAAGGCGGTGGTGCAGCCGGGCGGTTCGGTGCGTGACGAGCAGGTCGTCGAGGCGGCGAAGAAGGCCGGCGTGACGATGTACTTCACGGGGACGCGGCACTTCTTCCACTGAGGTGCACAACGCGCTGAGGTGCTGGTGCCGTTGGCACCAGCACCGCTCCCTGTCCACCCGCCATGAAGTCCGTTGCCTGGCGGCGGACTCAGGACCGGGCACACACGACGGCGGCGGGCCCCGACGGAATCGTCGGGGCCCGCCGCCGTCACTGAGTCGCGTCAGGCGCGCACGACCACCGTGCTGCACACCTTGTCGGCGAAGGTCTGCTTCTTGCTGTCCCAGATCGGCCACAGCCAGCCGATGTAGCAGGCCAGGCTGTCGAGGAAGTGGGCCAGCTTGCGGACGAAGGCCATGCCGAAGCCGAGCGTGGAGCCGTCGGCCTCCTTCAGCAGGCGGATCTTGAGGGCCTTCTTGCCGATCGACTGACCGGTCGTGCCCTCCAGGTAGAGCTGGTAGAAGAACATGCCGATCAGGTACACGAAGCCCAGGATGCCCAGGACGGCGAAGCCGCTGTCGTTCGCCGAGCTGCTCATGGCCACGCCTATGCCCGCCAGCAGGTAGTACGGACCGACGATGATCAGCATGTCGAGCAGGTAGGCGCCGAACCGCAGACCCCAGTGGGCGAGTTCCGGCATCTGCCCGTACCCGGGCTGCTGGCCGTATCCGGCCTGGGGGTACGCAGGCGCCTGGGGATACTGACCGGGCTGCTGGGGGTAGCCGTAACCCTGCTGCGGCACGCCCTGCGGGGCCTGCTGCGGGTAGCCGTATCCGGGCTGGCCCTGCGGGGGCTGCTGGGGCTGCTGTCCGTAGGGGTTGTTCGGGTCGCCGAAGCTCATGGCGAGGGTTCCTCCGTTGGTTTTGCGGGGACGGCGCGGTCCTGACGGAGGAGAATCACAAAAATCGTGCGGTGTGCCCCCCGACACTGCCCGCGGCACTGCGCCCGGACATCGTGGTCGTAACGCCGGTTTTTTGTCCAGTCGATAAGAGTATGTGTTGCATAAGTGCAACCTCGTGTCACCGTGTGGTGTCCCTAATTGGAACAGGGCAGGGGTCATCCGCGAGGATGGGGTCATGACCGCCCAGATTCTCGATGGCAAGGCCACCGCAGCCGCTATCAAGTCCGATCTGACCGCCCGTGTGGCGGCGCTCAAGGCTGCGGGTGTCACTCCCGGCCTGGGGACGCTGCTCGTCGGTGAGGACGTCGGCAGCCAGAAGTACGTGGCAGGAAAGCACCGTGACTGTGCGCAGGTGGGCATCGCGTCCCTCCAGCGCGAACTGCCCGCCACCGCCTCGCAGGAGGAGATCGAGGCGGTCGTCCGGGAGCTCAACGACAACCCCGAGTGCACGGGCTACATCGTGCAGTTGCCGCTGCCCAAGGGCATCGACACCAATCGCGTGCTGGAGTTGATGGACCCGGACAAGGACGCGGACGGACTCCACCCCATGAACCTGGGGCGCCTGGTGCTCAACGAGAAGGCGCCGCTGCCCTGCACCCCCGCGGGCATCATCACGCTGCTGCGCCGCCATGGCGTGGAGATCAACGGCGCGCATGTCGTGGTCGTGGGGCGCGGGGTCACCATCGGGCGGCCGATGCCGCTGCTGCTGACCCGGAAGTCCGAGAACGCGACGGTGACGCAGTGCCACACCGGCACCCGTGACCTCTCCGCCCAGCTTCGGCAGGCCGACATCATCGTCGCCGCCGCGGGTGTGCCGCACCTGGTGAAGCCGGAGGACGTGAAGCCGGGTGCGGCGGTCCTCGATGTGGGCGTCAGCCGTGACGAGACCGGGAAGATCGTCGGCGACGTGCACCCCGGCGTCACCGAAGTGGCGGGCTGGGTCGCCCCGAATCCCGGTGGCGTCGGCCCGATGACCCGGGCGCAGCTCCTGGTCAATGTCGTCGAGGCGGCAGAGCGGGCCACGGCCGGCGCTGCGGGCTGAGCGGTCATGGGAAAGCCCGCACCGGGGCCGGACACCCCGGATCGTGACGCCGGCGGCGCACACGAGACGCCTGACGAGATGCCTGAGGAAACGCCCGGCGAGGCGCGTGACGAGGCATGTGACGAGGCGCGTGTGACAGGCGATCCGGTCGCGTCCGGAGGAGAGCGTGGGAGAAGTCACGAGGGGGACCGGGACGAGGGCGACCTGGGGGAAGCCCGGCGGGGGAGCGGGTCCCGGTCCCGTCGTCCGCCCAAGGTCACCCGCGACACCGCCCGTCCGGAGGGTGGTGGTCGGGCAGCGCCCGGCGACGCCCCCGCCCCTGCCCGCCAGTGGCCGCTGCTCACGGTGATCGGGATGGCGGCGCTCGGACTGCTGATCGTCGGCGCCGACCCGTTCCCGCAGTCCTTCCGTGTCGGCACGATCCTCGTCGGCGTCGCCCTGCTCACCGGAGCGGTGCTGCGCCGCGTGCTGCCCTCCGTGGGCATGCTGGCGGTGCGCTCGCGGTTCACCGACATGATCACGTACGGGCTGCTGGGCATCGTGATCGTGCTGCTCGCGCTGATGGCCCAGCCCAAGCCCTGGCTGGAGGTCCCGTTCCTGGAGGGCGTGGTCCGCATCACCGTCCGCTAGGTACCTCCGCGTCGGCTTTTCCGGTCGGCCTTCTTCGGCCCCCGCCCCGTCCTGTACGGCGGCGGGGGTCGAAGCCTTTCAGCAGGAGGAGGCCGAGCTGATGCGGATCTTGTCGACGACCCACGAGTTGAAGTACGTGGTGTTCTCGGGCGGGGTGCACCAGGTGTTGCCGTTGGTGAAGTGGGTGTAGACGATGTCGTCGCGACGTGTGTTCACCATTCGGTCGGCACCCTTGCTGGCGCCCAGGTTCTGCCAGCCGCTGGTGACGTCCTTGAACTGACCGGTCTTCGTGCTCCCCTTGTAGAAGCAGACGTACGGCCAGTTGCACGAGGCCTGGAGCCCCGCGTCCGACTGGGAACTCGCCCCGGCCGTGGGGGCGAGCGAAAGGCCGGCGCCGATGGCTGCTGCGGCGACGGCGAGCACGATGCGCTTGCGGACGGCGTTCATGTATCTGTTCCCTCCGTTGTCCGCCCGGGCGTGGTCACCCGGCACGGAATCCGACTGTCGCGCGCCAAGTCCGCCTCTCTCCAGGGGAATCCGGTGGGTCGAGACCTTGTGGGACGTCCTGCGCGCTGAGCTGCCGGGACGCGTTCATGCATGACAACACCGTGGGACGCAAGGGTCTTGTCGTCTTCTCGCCAAAGCCGCGAATGGGGTGGAATCGTCACTGTCGGTAGTGATCTCATGGGGGTGGAGCAAACCGGAGGAACCGGCCGGGAATCGGGGGTGTGCCATGTCCAGATGGAAGGAACTGCCGGCTGCGCTGGCCGACCACGAGCGCAGGCTGATCGCCCAGTTGCGCAGGCTCAAGGACCACAGCGGGCTCAGTCTCACCGCACTCGCGGACAGGACCGGCTACAGCCGCTCGTCCTGGGCGCGCTACCTCAACGGCAGGCAGCCCGTGCCACGGGGCGCTGTCGAGGAGCTGGCGCGGGTGTGTGCCGTGGAGCCGACGCGGCTGGTCGTGCTCTGTGAGGTCGCCATACGGGCCAGGGGGCGGGCAGGGGGCGGCATAACCGGCGGGGCGCGCCGGTGACGAGCCGCCCCGAGTGTGAGCAACTGGTCGGCGAGCTACGGCGGCTGCGGGCGCGGTCGGGGCTGAGTCTGGCCGCCCTGGCGGCCCGTACCCCGTACAGCAAGTCGTCCTGGCAGCGCTATCTGGGCGGCGAGCAGCCCGTGCCGCGTAGTGCCGTGGAGGCTCTCTGTGCGGTCACTGGTGAGCCCCCGCGCCCGCTGCTCGCGCTCTGGGAGCTCGCGGACGCGGTGTGGAGTGGCAGGGCCGTCCGGGCCCGGGAGGCGCCCGTCGATGGCCGAGGCGGGCGAAGTCCGGTCGGGCCCTCACCGGAGGGGGAGGTGCTGTCCGGGGTGCCCTGGTTCGAGGCGGCCCGAGTCCCTCGTCGCGTCTGTGTGGCGACTCTGCTGACCTCGCTCGCGACGGCGGTGGTGGTCGCGTTCGGAGTCGTACTCGTCCGCCGCCTGTGTCGTGCTCGTCCGGCATGACCGCCGCCGTGCAGTGACGGGCCCATCCTCTCCCCCGTGGGAGGACGGGCGCCGTCGTGGGCAACAGCGTCATGCACGCGCCAATCGCGATGCAAGCGGGTTAGGTGTCCGTGGCACGGAGGTGGCGGTTCCGCTGTGGTGTGATCGTGGCTCGGCGGATGCGAGACTGATTCGGGCTTCGGGGCAGGGGCGCACGCGGGGGAGTGCGCAAATGTCCCGAATGCTCCCCGTGCGCCCCAGCCGCAGGAACTGACATCCTGGCTCTGCGCATCCCTCCGGGCGAGTCCGGAGGCGTGGCAGGGGGCACCACAGCGCGGGGCACATCAGGCACGTCGGGGGGACAAGGGGGAAGCAATGCCTCGTTGGAAGGCGCTACCGGAAGAGTTGGACCCTCAGGTCAAGGAGTTCGCGAGCCAGCTGCGCAGGCTCGTGGACCGCAGCGGGCTGAGTATCGCGGCCGTCTCGGACCGGACAGGGTTCAGCAAGACGTCGTGGGAGCGCTATCTGAACGGGCGGCTGCTCGCACCCAAGCGCGCGATCGTGGCGCTCGCCGAGGTCACGGGGACGAACCCGGGCCACCTCACCACCATGTGGGAGCTCGCGGAGCGCGCCTGGAGTCGCGCCGAGATGCGGCACGACATGACCATGGAAGCCATCCGCATCTCGCAGGCGCGTGCGGCACTCGGGGAGTTCGGCGCGGACGCGCCGGGCGGGCCCGGCGGCATGGCCGGGTCCTCGAGGACGGCGGCGCCGCCGTCCGGCCCGGGCGGGGAGGCGTACGGCTCCGCCGGTCCCGCCCAGGGCGGGGGCCGGCGAGCCATTCCCCAGCAGCGAGGCGGAGGGCACGCGGCCGCTCCGGGCTCGGCGGACCGGGGGCGCGGCCGTGGTGGGCGCAGCAGGGTGCCGCTGTTCATCGCAGGCGTCGTCGGCGCGCTCCTGGTGGTCGCGGCAGCCGTGCTGCTGACCGACCTCGGAGGAGGCGGCGAAGAGAAGAAGGGTGGCACGGTGGCCGAGGCGCCGTCCGCCACCCCCAGCACCAGTGCCCCCGAGCTGCCCGCCGGGGTCAAGTGCACCGGAGCCGACTGCACCGGCCAGGACCCGGAAAGCATGGGGTGCGGCGGTCAGCTCGCCACCACGTCCGCACGGGCCACCGTCGGTACGGCTGTCGTGGAGGTCCGCTACAGCGAGACCTGCGCGGCTGCCTGGGCCCGGATAACCAAGGCGGCGGCGGGGGACAAGGTCTCGATATCCGCGGGCGAAGCGGCGGAGAACGGCCTGGTCAACGCGGACGGGGACGCATACACCCCGATGGTCGCGGTCGCCTCGAAGGCGGATGCCGAGGCCTGCGCGACCCTCACGAGCGGCACGAAGGGATGCACGACCGAGCAGTGAGCGAGGGTGGCGGTGCGCGCGGTGAACAGCGGTGCGTGCCGTGAGCGGCGGTGCGCGCGGTGAGTGGCGCGCTTGCCCGCCCGGGCGGAGTCCGGCCCGAGTGAGCCGCGCCACAAGGCGGTGGCACTCTCAGGGGGCGGCAGTGGGGCGGCCCCCGGGTCGGATAGCCTGACGCCGGATATCTCTTCACGTCGAGAGATCGATCAGTACGGTGGAGGTATCCAGCACCCGGGGCAGGGAACCCCACCGCCAGCTGTCTTACGGAGATCGCTATGACCCGCACTCCCGTGAATGTCACCGTCACCGGCGCGGCCGGCCAGATCGGTTACGCACTGCTCTTCCGCATCGCCTCCGGCCAGCTGCTTGGCGCGGACGTGCCGGTCAAGCTGCGCCTGCTGGAGATCCCGCAGGGTCTGAAGGCCGCCGAGGGCACCGCCATGGAGCTCGATGACTGTGCCTTCCCGCTGCTCCAGGGCATCGACATCACCGACGACCCGAACGTGGCGTTCGACGGTGCCAATGTCGCGCTGCTGGTCGGCGCCCGTCCGCGGACCAAGGGCATGGAGCGCGGTGACCTGCTCTCCGCCAACGGCGGCATCTTCAAGCCGCAGGGCAAGGCCATCAACGACCACGCCGCGGACGACATCAGGGTCCTCGTCGTCGGTAACCCGGCCAACACCAACGCCCTCATCGCGCAGGCCGCGGCTCCGGACGTTCCGTCCGAGCGCTTCACGGCGATGACCCGGCTCGACCACAACCGCGCGATCTCGCAGCTGGCCGCCAAGACCGGCGCCGCCGTCTCCGACATCAAGCGCCTGACGATCTGGGGCAACCACTCCGCGACCCAGTACCCGGACATCTTCCACGCGGAGATCGCCGGCAAGAACGCCGCGGAGATCGTCAACGACCAGGCCTGGCTGGCCGACACCTTCATCCCGACCGTCGCGAAGCGCGGCGCGGCGATCATCGAGGCCCGTGGTGCCTCCTCCGCGGCCTCCGCCGCCAACGCCGCCATCGACCACGTCCACACCTGGGTCAACGGCACCGCCGAGGGTGACTGGACCTCCATGGGTATCCCGTCGGACGGCTCCTACGGCGTCCCGGAGGGCCTCATCTCCTCCTTCCCGGTCACCTGCAAGGACGGCGAGTACGAGATCGTCCAGGGCCTGGACATCAACGAGTTCTCCCGCACCCGCATCGACGCGTCGGTCGCGGAGCTGGCGGAGGAGCGCGAGGCGGTCCGCGGTCTCGGCCTGATCTAGCTTTCTGCGGCTTCTGCCGCAATCGCCTCTGGGGCGCCACACCGCGGTGTGGCGCCCCAGAGCACTTTGAGGGCTCCTGTGCCAACCTGGGCCCATGACTCCCGGTACCGGAAGCGGACACGAGCAGGGCGGCCCCCGTCTGGTGCTGCTGCGGCATGCCAAATCCGCCTGGCCGGAGGGTGTCGAGGATCATGAGCGCCCGCTTGCCCCGCGGGGTCGCAGCGACGCCGCGGAGGCCGGTCGGCTGCTGCGTGAGATGGATTGCGTGCCGGACCTGGTGGTCTGCTCTCCCTCCCGCAGGACCCGCGAAACCTGGGACCTCGTAGCCGCCCCGCTGGGTGGCGCGCAGCTGCCGGTGACGTACGACGAGCGGGTGTACGCGGCCGAGCCTGACGAGCTCATCACCGTGCTCCGCGAAGTCCCCCCGGAGACGGGGACCGTGCTGCTGGTGGGCCACAACCCCGGCATCGAGGAGCTCTCCGCCGCCCTCAGCGGCGACGCGGACCTGGATTCCCTCGCCTGGATGACGGAGAAGTTCCCGACCTCCGCCTTCGCGGTGTTCGCGCTCGGCACAGGCTGGGCGGCACTGGTCCCCGGAGCGGCGCGGCTGGTGTCGTTCGTCGTCGCCAGGGCGTCAACGGACTGAGCGTGCCCACGGCCCCCACGGCCGGGCACCGGGCCCGGTCAGTTTCGGCCTGATCGCAAGTCCTGGCCGACCCCGCTCTATCGAACTCCTGTGCGATCTCGTGCGGCTGCTCCGCCGGGCGCGGCTGTCGCACCGCCGCTCGGGCCCGCTCGCCGGGCTATCCGGAGTGAGGCCGACCACTTCCAGCCACCCGTCACGCATGCTTTGCCCGCCCCGGGGCAGGCGACCCGTTCACCAGTCTTCGCTGGTGAGAGACATACCGGGAATGGAAGGCCAAACGCGACGTGTCGGTACAACTGACCATCCACGTGGACGGAGATTGGCGCAAAGCCGACTCCGGAGCCACGCGAGAGATCCTCGACCCCGTCGACGCCACCGCCTTCGCCATCGTGGCGGAGGGTGGTGCCGCGGACACCGATGCCGCGATCGCCGCCGCGCGCCGCGCGTTCGACCAGGGGGACTGGCCCCGTACACCGGTGGCCGAGCGGGCCGCGCTGCTGCGGCGGGTCGCCGGGCTGCTGCGGCGGGACCGCGAGGAGCTCGGGCTGCTCGAGAGCCGGGACGCCGGTAAGACCGCGGAGGAAGGGCGCATCGACATCGACTGCGTCGCCGACGCGTTCGCGTACTTCGCCGACCTGGTCGTGAACGAGACCGGACGTGTCGTGGACGCGGGCTCCAGCGAGATCCACAGCGTGGTCGTGCACGAGCCCGTGGGCGTCTGCGCGCTGATCACGCCCTGGAACTATCCGCTGCTCCAGGCAAGCTGGAAGATCGCCCCGGCGCTCGCCGCGGGCAACACCTTCGTGATCAAGCCCAGCGAGCTCACCCCGCTGACCACGGTCGCGCTGATCCGCCTTCTCCAGGAAGCGGGGCTCCCCACGGGCGTCGCCAACATCGTCACCGGCGCGGGCCACACCGTCGGCGCCCGGCTCGCCGAGCACCCGGATGTCGACCTCGTCTCCTTCACCGGTGGCATCGTCAGCGGTACCAAGGTCATGCGCGCCGCTGCGGAGACCGTCAAGAAGGTCGCCCTGGAGCTCGGCGGCAAGAACCCGAACGTGGTCTTCGCCGACGCCTGCACCACCGGCGCGGGCTTCGACACCGCGGTCGACCAGGCCCTGAACGCCGCGTTCATCCACAGCGGCCAGGTCTGCTCGGCCGGTTCCCGGCTGATCATCGAGGAGTCGCTGCGCGAGCGCTTCGTGGACGAGCTCGCCCGCCGTGCCGAGAAGATCCGTATCGGCCGCGGTACGGACGACGGCGTCGAATGCGGTCCCCTCGTCTCCGCCCAGCAACTCGCCAGGACCGAGGAGTACGTGGCCTCCGCCCTGGCCGAGGGCGCCGTACTGCGCGCGGGCGGCACCCGGCCCGAAGGTCCCGGCTACTTCTACCGCCCGACCGTCCTCGACCGCTGCCACCGCGGCATGCGCGTCATCCGCGAGGAGGTCTTCGGGCCGGTCCTGACCGTGGAGACCTTCCGCACCGAGGACGAGGCCGTCGCCCTCGCCAACGACACCGAGTACGGCCTCGCGGGCGGCGTCTGGAGCGGCGACCCCGGACGCGCCAGGCGGGTCGCCGGCCGGCTGCGTCACGGCACGGTCTGGATCAACGACTTCCACCCCTACCTCCCCCAGGCGGAGTGGGGCGGCTTCGGCAAGTCCGGTATCGGCCGGGAGCTCGGCCCGGCCGGGCTCGCCGAGTACCGCGAGACCAAGCACATCTACCAGAACCTCGCCCCGCGCCCCGTGCGCTGGTTCGCAGGCTGAGACAGACGCGGAGCAGGACACACCATGAACAAGCCCAAGCACATACCCGAGTACGACTATGTCGTCGTCGGGGGCGGCACCGCGGGTTCGGTGATCGCCTCGCGGCTCACCGAGAACCCGGGCACCACCGTCGCCGTCATCGAGGGCGGCCCCAGCGATGTCGGCCGGGACGACGTGCTGACCCTGCGCCGCTGGATGGGTCTGCTCGGCGGGGAGCTCGACTACGACTACCCGACCACCGAGCAGCCGCGCGGCAACTCCCACATCCGGCACAGCCGCGCCCGGGTACTCGGCGGCTGTTCGTCGCACAACACGCTGATCGCCTTCAAGCCGCTGCCGTCCGACTGGGACGAGTGGGAGGAGTCCGGCGCCGAGGGCTGGAACGCAGCAGCCATGGACCCGTACTTCGACCGGCTGCTCAACAACGTGGTGCCGGTGGACGAGGCCGACCGCAACGCCATCGCCCGCGACTTCGTCGACGCCGCCCAGGCCGCGCTCGGCGTCCCCCGCGTCGAGGGCTTCAACAAGAAGCCGTTCGACGAGGGCGTGGGATTCTTCGACCTCGCCTACCACCCGGAGAACAACAAGCGGTCCTCGGCTTCGGTCGCCTACCTCCACCCGGTGATGGACGAGCGTCCCAACCTCACCATCCTGCTGGAGACCTGGGCGTACCGGCTGGAGCTGGACGGCACCCGCGCCACCGGCGTGCATGTCCGTGGCAAGGACGGTGAGGAGCAGCTGATCACCGCGCGCCGCGAGGTCATCGTCTGCGCCGGCGCGGTCGACACCCCGCGCCTGCTGATGCACTCCGGTATCGGACCCAAGTCCGACCTGGAGGCGCTCGGCATACCCGTGGTCCACGATCTGCCGGGCGTCGGCGAGAACCTGCTCGACCACCCCGAGTCGGTGATCGTCTGGGAGACCCACGGGCCGATCCCGGAGAACTCGGCGATGGACTCCGACGCCGGCCTGTTCGTGCGCAGGGACCCCGAACACCAGGGCCCCGACCTGATGTTCCACTTCTACCAGATCCCGTTCACCGACAATCCGGAGCGGCTCGGCTACGAACGCCCGCCGCACGGCGTGTCGATGACCCCGAACATCCCCAAGCCGCACAGCCGTGGCCGTGTCCACCTCACCAGCGCCGACCCGGCGGTCAAGCCCGCGCTCGACTTCCGCTACTTCACGGACGAGGACGACTACGACGGCCGCACGCTCGTGGACGGCATCCGCATCGCCCGCGAGATCGCCAAGGCCGAGCCGCTGGCGGGCTGGCTGAAGCGGGAGGTCTGCCCGGGGCCCGAGGTGACGGGCGACGAGGAGCTGAGCGAGTACGCGCGCAAGGTCGCGCACACCGTCTACCACCCGGCCGGCACCTGCCGCATGGGTGCGGCCGCCGATGAACTCGCGGTGGTGGCGCCGGACCTGAAGGTCCGGGGCCTGGACGGAATCCGTATCGCGGACGCCTCCGTCTTCCCGACGATGCCGGCCGTGAACCCGATGATCGGCGTCCTGATGGTGGGCGAGAAGTGTGCCGAACTGCTCAAGGAAACGGGGAGTGAGACCCGATGACCGAAACGACCAATGCGACCGTGACGGACGACTCGACCGCCACGGACGACTCGCCTGTGTTCGCCGTACGCAACCTGTGGAAGGTCTTCGGGCCCAAGGCCGAGCGCGTCCCGCAGTCGGCCGAGCTCGCCGGTCTCGACCCGGCCGAGCTGCGCGAGCGCACCGGCTGCACCGCCGCCGTACACGACGTGAGCTTCGACGTGCGCCGCGGCGAGGTGTTCGTCGTCATGGGACTGTCCGGCTCCGGCAAGTCGACCCTCGTCCGCTGCCTGACCCGGCTGATCGAACCGACCTCCGGTTCGATCGCGATCGACGGCGAGGACGTGCTGTCGATGGACAAGGCACGGCTGCGTGAACTGCGCAGGCACCGGGCCTCGATGGTGTTCCAGCACTTCGGCCTGCTGCCGCACCGTTCCGTGCTCGACAACGTGGCGTACGGCCTGGAGATCCAGGGCCTCGGCAGGTCAGCCCGCCGCGCCAAGGCCGCCGAGTTCATCGCCAAGGTCGGCCTCGACGGCATGGAGCACCGTCGCCCCGGACAGCTCTCCGGTGGCCAGCAGCAGCGCGTCGGCCTCGCCCGCGCCCTGGCCGTCGACCCCGAAGTGCTGCTCTTCGACGAGCCGTTCAGCGCGCTCGACCCGCTGATCCGACGGGATATGCAGGACGAGGTCGTCCGGCTGCACCGCGAGGAAGGCCGCACGATGGTCTTCATCACCCACGATCTGAGCGAGGCGCTGCGCCTGGGTGACCGGATCGCGCTGATGCGGGACGGGCGGATCGTGCAGCTCGGCACGCCCGAGGAGATCGTGGGTTCGCCCGCCGACGACTACGTACGGGACTTCGTCCGCGATGTGCCGCGTGAGCAGGTCATGACCGTACGTACGGCGATGCGCCCGGCCGAGGACGCCAAGGAGGCCGAGGCCGGTCCCGCCGTGGCACCCGACGCCACCGTCTCCGAGGCCATCGAGGCGGTCGCCCGCGTGGGCATGCCCGCCCGGGTGATGGAGAAGGGCCGCTGCATCGGCGTGGTCGACCACGCCGCGCTGCTCGCCGTGGTCGCCGGCACCGACATACAGGCGGTGGCGGCATGACGAGCAGCAGGAAACCCGGGCCGGATACCGCGACTCGGAAGGTGAGGTGGTGCGGATGAGCGGCGTGACCGTGGACTCGGTGACCAAGACCAAGAAGCCCGACGCAGTGGGGTCGGCACTCGCGCCGCCCGGTGGCCTCGGCGACTTCGTACGCCGCCGCCGCGGACTGCTCGCGGGCGGCGCCGTCCTGGCCGTGCTCGTGGTGCTCGGCGCGCTGCTGCTCGGCGGCGGAGGCTGGCCCTCCGCGCTGACCGTCGACATCTCGGCGCCGCTGGACGACGCCAACGACTGGGTGATCGACAACCGCGACACCCACCCCTTGTTCCTCTACTTCCTGCTGCATCTGTCCAACACGGCCACCGACGGGGTCAACGCCGTGTACCAGGGCCTTGACGCCCTCGGCTGGCTCGGTGTGGTGGCGGCCGGAGTGCTGGTCGCCTGGCGCGCCGCCGGTCTCGGGGCACGCGGCGCCCGGGTGGCGCTCACCGCGCTCGGGGCGTTCACCGTGTGCGGGCTGCTCGGCATGTGGGACGCCACGCTGATCACCATCGCGCTGATGGTGGTGGCCGTGGCGGTGGCCGCCGTGCTCGGTGCCCTGATCGGGCTTCTCGCCGGGATCTTCGACAGGTTCGACCGGGTACTGCGCCCGGTGCTGGACACCATGCAGGTGCTCCCGGCGTTCGCGTATCTGCTGCCGTTCGTGCTGGTCTTCGGCACGGGTACACCCGCCGCGCTGTTCTGCACGGTCATCTACGCGGCCCCCCCGATGGCCCGGCTCACCACGCTCGGCCTGCGCGGCGCCGACCCCGGGGCCCTGGAGGCGGCTCAGTCGCTCGGCGCCAGCGGCTGGCAGCGGCTGTGGACGGCCCGGCTGCCGCTCGCGCGCAAGCAGATGCTGCTCGGCCTCAACCAGACGATCATGATGGCGCTCTCGATGGTCGTCATCGCCGCGCTCGTCGGCGCGGGCGGCCTCGGCGAGGAGGTCTACTCGGCGCTGTCCACGACGGACGTCGGCAAGGCCTTCGCCGCAGGCGTCCCGATCGTGCTCATCGCGATCTGGCTGGACCGTACGACGGCGGCGGCGGGCGACCGCCTGGCCGCGACGGATCCGGGTGGCGGCTGGCTGCACGGTGGCAGGGCCTGGGCGCTGGTCGCCGTGGGTGCCGGCGCCGCAGCCGCCGTGCGCACCACCACCTGGCCCGAGGCGTGGACGTACGAGATCTCCACGCCGGTCAACCAGGCCCAGGAGTGGATCACCGAGAACCTCGCCTTCGTGGAGGTCTGGGCCCGGGAGTTCACGCTGTGGATCCTGAACCCGCTGCGGGACACCCTGATGTGGCTGCCGTGGTGGTCGGTGCTGCTGCTTGTGGCAGCCGTGGCCTGGCTGGTGGGCAACTGGGTCTCCGCGCTCACTGCGACCGGCGCGATGGCCGCCGTCGGCGCGCTCGGCGTCTGGGCCAAGTCCCTGGACACCCTGTCCCAGGTGCTCGCGGCACTGGTGGTCACGCTGGTGCTGGGCATCCTCGTGGGTGTGCTCAGCGCACGGGCCGGATGGCTGGAGCGGCTGCTGCGTCCGCTGCTGGACGCGATGCAGACGATGCCGCAGTTCGTGTACCTGATCCCGGTGGTCGCGCTGTTCGGCGCCACCCGTACCTCCGCGATCGTCGCGGCGGTCGTGTACGCGCTGCCCGCCGTCGTCCGGATCACCACCCAGGGTCTGCGCGAGGTGGACCCGGGCGCGATGGAGGCCGCGCGCTCGCTCGGCTCCTCCGCGCGCCAGCAGCTTCTCGGCGTCCAGCTCCCGCTGGCCCGACCGGCCCTGCAACTCGCCGTCAACCAGGGCGTGGTGCTGGTGCTGGCCGTGGTCGTCGTCGGCGGTCTCGTCGGTGGCGGTGCGCTCGGCTACGACGTCGTGAAGGGCCTGTCCCGGGGCGAGATGGGCCTCGGCATGACGGCGGGTCTCGCGATCGTCTGCCTGGGACTCGTCCTCGACCGGATCACCCAGCCGACGGCGCGTACCGCACGCAAGCACGGCTGACCCCCGCCTTTCCCACCTTTACCCGCTTTCCGACAGGAGCACCAAGCACCATGCGTACTGCTATTCGCACCGCCACCGCGCTCGCCGGCGCCGTCGGCGTCCTCTCCCTGACCGCCTGCGGCGCCGCCGACACCGGCAAGGGCAACGACGTCGGCGGCGACAAGACCGTCAAACTGACCGTCCCCTCCTGGGTCGGTGCTCAGGCCAACGTGGCCGTGGCCAAGCACATCCTCGAGAAGGAGCTCGGCTACAAGGTCAAGACCCAGCAGATGGGTGAGGTGCTCGCCTGGGACGCGCTGTCCAAGGGCGACATCGACGCGGTCCTCGAGGACTGGGGCCACCCCAAGGAGGAGAAGCAGTACCTCGAGACGAAGAAGTCCGTCGTCAAGGGCGGCGACCTCGGCGTCACCGGCCACATCGGCTGGTACGTGCCGAAGTACTTCGCCGACAAGCACCCGGACGCCACCGACTGGAAGAACCTCAACAAGTACGCCGAGGAGTTCAGGACGGCGGAGAGCGGCGACAAGGGCGAGCTGCTCGAGGGCTCGCCCGACTACGTCACCAACGACGACGCGATCATCAAGAACCTGAAGCTGGACCTGAAGACCAACTACGCGGGTTCCGAGGCCGCCCAGATCACGGCGATGAAGAAGTACGAGAAGGAGAAGAAGCCCTTCCTGACGTACTGGTGGACCCCGCAGTGGCTGAACGCCGAGATCGACATGGTCGAGGTCAAGCTGCCCGAGTACAAGGAGGGCTGCGACGCCGACCCGAAGAAGGTCGCGTGCGCCTACCCGCACACCCCGCTCCAGAAGTACTTCAACGCCGACTTCGCCAAGAAGGGCGGCGAGGCGGCCCAGTTCCTGAAGAACTTCAAGTGGACGACCGACCAGCAGAACGAGGTCGCGCTGATGATCGCGGACCAGAAGATGTCGCCGGAGGCCGCGGCGGAGAAGTGGGTCAAGGAGAACGAGGCCACCTGGAAGGCCTGGCTCCCGAAGAAGTAGCGGTTGCCTGAACCGACCGTACGAGCGGGCGTTGCCGGGGCCACCCTCACGGGCCCGGGGCCGCCCGCTCGTGCGTGTCCCGGCTGCGGCCCGCGTTGTCCCGGGCCGGTACGCAGGCGGGGCGGATGTGCCGGGGGGAGTGGTCGTGAGCGGTGAACGGCGTCGCGTCGGTTCGGGTGCGGCGGTCGGCTACTGCGGCTTGGTCGCGATCTGGATCAGGTTGCCGCAGGTGTCATCGAGAACCGCGACGGTGACCGGGCCCGTCTCCAGGGGCTCCTGGGTGAAGCGGACGCCGAGGCCGCGCAGCCGCTCGTACTCCGCCGTCACGTCGTCGACGGCGAACTGCGCGAGTGGGATGCCGTCCTTGACCAGCGTGTCACGGTAGGCCTTGGCGGCCGGGTGACGTGCGGGTTCCAGCAGGAGTTCGGTGCCGCCGGGCTCGTCGGGCGAGACGACGGTCAGCCACCGGTCCTGCTCGCCCACCGGGATGTCGTGCTTCTTCACGAAGCCGAGGACCTCGGTGTAGAAGCGCAGGGCCTCGGCCTGGTCGTCGACGAAGACACTGGTCAGATGGATCTTCATGAGGTGCTCTCCGCGGTGAGACGGTCGTCGGCCACGACCTCAGGATAGGGGCCGTTGACGGGGCCCTCAGGTCCGTGGCACCCCCGTGTCCCCGGACCGTCGTCGGACCCCGACCTCGGAGCCGTCCCCGCGGCGGCGCGCGGCATCAGTGCGCGAACTGCCCCGGCGTGTAGTGGCCCGGCACGGCCCGGGTGGTGACACCGAACCGGTTCCAGGCGTTGATCACCGTGATCGCGGCGATCAGCTGCGCCAGCTCCGCCTCCTCGAAGTGCGTCGCCGCCTTCTCGTACACCTCGGCCGGCACGAAGCCTTCCGTCAGCACGGTGATCGCTTCGGTGAGCTCGATCGCGGCGATCTCCTTGGGCGAGTAGAAGTGCTGCGACTCCTCCCAGGCGCTGAGCTGGATGATCCGCTCGGGGGACTCCCCGGCCGCCAAGGCGTCCTTGGAGTGCATGTCGAGACAGAAGGCGCAGTGGTTGAGCTGCGAGGCACGGATCTTCACCAGCTCCAGCAGCACGGGGTCGACCCCCTTCCGCGCCGCCGCGTCCAGTCTGACCATCGCCTTGTAGACCTCGGGGGCGTGCTTGGCCCACTCCATGCGGGGCGCGGGTTCGGGGTTGAGCTCGTGGTGCGTGTGGTTCGTGGTCATGGCATCGACCATATGCTCGGCATGGCGCACCGATGTGGTCCATTTCCGCGCCGGATGACTGGGCCACTTGCCGCGCCGGCGGCACCGGGGAGAGCAGGTGCGGAGGCCGCGTGCGCACAGCCGACGCGCCCTTCGTGGGGCGGAGTAGGGTCCACCTCCATGGCGGATGAATGGGCCGGCTTCGGGGCCGACCTGCACCTCGAGCTGCGCGGCCAGGGGCTGCGCGCAGGCCTCATGGACGCGTTGCGGGAGGCCGTGCGCACGGGGCGGCTCGCGCCCGGGGCCAGGCTTCCTTCGTCCCGTACGCTCGCCGCCGATCTGGGGATCGCGCGCAACACCGTCGCCGACGCCTACGCCGAGCTCGTCGCCGAGGGCTGGCTCACCGCACGGCAGGGGTCCGGCACCCGGGTCGCCCGGCGTGCGGCGCCGCGCAGGAGCGGGGCTGCCTCGCCGACTTCGCCGCGCACCGGCCGGGTCCGGCAGCGGCCCGCGTACAGCCTCGTGGCCGGTACGCCCGATCTGGCGTCGTTCCCGCGTGCCGAGTGGATCAAGGCGTCGCGGCGGGCACTGACGGCCGCGCCGCACGAGGCGTTCGGGTACGGAGACCCGTACGGACGCGTCGAATTGCGTAACGCGCTCGCGGACTACCTGGCGCGGGCGCGCGGGGTGTACGCCGAGCCGGGGCGCATCGTCATCTGCTCCGGCTTCGTCCACGGGCTGACGCTGATCGGCACGGTGCTGCGGCAGCGGAAGGTGCGGGACGTGGCCGTCGAGGCGTACGGCTACGCCGTGCACCGCGAGCGGCTCGGCGACACCGGACTGCGTCTGCCCGCACTGCCCTTCGACGCGCTCGGCAGCCGCACCGGGGAACTGGCCGCGATGAAGGACGTCGGTGCCGTGCTGCTCACTCCCGCGCACCAGTTCCCGATGGGCGTCGCGCTGCATCCCGACCGGCGGACCGAGATCGTGGACTGGGCGCGGCGCTCGGGCGGGCTGGTCCTGGAGGACGACTACGACGGGGAGTTCCGCTACGACCGCCAGCCCATCGGTGCGCTCCAGGGACTCGACCCGGACCGGGTCGTCTATCTCGGCACGGCCAGCAAGGCCCTGGCTCCGGGCCTGCGGATCGGCTGGCTGGTGCTGCCGCCGGGCCTGGCCGATGAGGTCGTGGCGGTGAAGGGCCCCGTGGACTGGGCGACGAGCACGCTGGACCAGCTCACGCTCGCGGAGTTCCTCGTGTCCGGTGCGTACGACCGCCATGTGCGCGGGATGCGGCTGCGCTACCGCCGACGCCGTGACCAGCTCGTCGAGGCACTCGCGGAACGCGCCCCGGAGATCACGGTCAGCGGTATCGCGGCCGGGATGCACGCGGTACTCGAACTGCCCCCGGGCACCGAGACCTCCGTAGTCCAGGCAGCCGCCTGGCAGGGCCTGCTCGTCGAGGGCCTCGCGCAGTACCGCCATCCCGCCACCCCACCCACGCGCGACGCCCTCGTGGTCGGCTACGGCACCCCGCCGGACAGCGCGTGGTCGGGCACGCTCGACGCGCTGTGCCGGGTGCTGCCGTAAGGCCCGCCACGGCCGTGGCTGGGTCCGTCAGGGCACAGGGCCCTCCGGTGGCCGTTGCGTCTCCGGCGTCGGGAGCTCCCCGAAGCGGGCCAGTGCCAGTGCCCCCGCCACGGAGATCGCGAAGCCGGTCACGGCCAGCCAGGCGAGGCCCTCGCGGGGGCGGTCGCCGAGCCAGACGACGCCGACTGCCGAGGGGAGCAGCGTTTCGGACAGGACCAGGCCGGCCGTCGCCGTGGTCACCGAGCCGCGGGCGAAGGCGGAGGTGAGGAGCAGGAAGGCGGAGGCGCCGCCGAGGACGACGGCGTAGAGCGCCGGGCTGCTGAAGTCCAGCGAGTCGAGGAGCCGCACCGCCACCTCGGGCACCCCGAAGCCGATCCCCGCGCCCAGCCCGAGTGCCAGGGCCCGGGAGCGGCCAGGCAGGCGGCCCGCTGCCGCGCCGATCAGCAGGACCACTAACGCCGTGCCGAGCAGCGCCCACTTCAGGGCGGGCGGCGGGGGAGTGCTGCCCTCCGGGCCCGAGGCGAGGCCCAGCATCGCGAGACCGAGGCAGACCACGCCCACCGCGGTCCACTCGACCCGGCTGAGCCGCACCGACAGCAGCCGGGTCGCGGCGACCGCCGTGACCGCCAGGCTCGCGGCGAGGGCCGCGCTCACCGCGTAGATCGGGATCAGGCGGAGTGCCACGACCTGGAGGGCGAAGCCCGCCCCGTCCAGGGCGAGCCCGGCGACGTACCGCCACTGCCGCACCGCGCGCAGCAGCAGGGCCGCGTCCACCCCGGAGGTCGCGTCCGGGTCGGCGACGGACCGGGCGGCGATCGCCTGGAAGACCGTGGCCAGGCCGTAGCAGACGGAAGAGGCGACCGCGCAGAACATCCCGAAGTACACAAACCGACTCTAGATGGGGAGGCTTCGTGGACCAGGCTTACGGCGGCGCGGCACGGCCCTCTAGTGTGTGCGGCGGTTCATCGAGTGGCTTGATGTGTACGCAGATGTGTACGAGAACGAGAACGGGGAGGCCGGGGGGATGGCGCGGCGCAGGCTGAGGTCGGGGACGGTCGTGCTCGGCGGCATGGGGGTGCTCGCGGCGACGCTCACCTCCTGCGGCTCGGAGCCGGACGAGCGGTGCATCGACCCGGTGACATACGAGGTCCTGCCCGACTACGAGTGCGACGACGATGACGGCGGCGGTGGCCACGGCCGCTACTACTACGGCGGCAACGTCAGCAACGGCAAGGCCTCGGGTGGCAGCTACGACAAGTCGGCCGTCAAGACCGGCGGTTTCGGCTCCTCCGGCTCCAGCGGCGGCTGAGCAAGAAACAACCGTGCAGCGATGAAACGCCACACCATCGAACCCCGCCCCGGCTGGCAGCAGACCGTCGAGGAGCAGGGCGTCATCTATCCGCTCACCCGCTATCCGGACGGCTCGCTGCGCCCGTACTGGGACGAGAGCGCGTACTACGAGTTCTCCCTGCCCGAGGTCGAGGCGCTGGAGGAGGTCGTCGAGGAGCTGCACGCCATGTGCCTGGCCGCGGCCGGGCACATCGTGGAGCAGGGACGATTCGCCGATCTCGGCATCACCGACCGGCGGGTGGCCAGGCGGGTCGCCGAGTCCTGGCGTCGCCGCGCCGAACTTCCCTCCCTCTACGGGCGCTTCGACCTGCGCTACGACGGGACGGGACCGGCGAAGCTGCTGGAGTACAACGCCGACACCCCCACCTCGCTGGTGGAGGCCGCCAGCCCGCAGTGGTTCTGGATGGAGGAGCGCTTCCCGGGCGCCGACCAGTGGAACTCCCTGCACGAGCGGCTCGTGGACGCCTGGAAGCGCCAGGCCCCGTTGCTGCCGCCCGGCCCTGTGCACTTCGTGCATTCCGACGGCGACGAGCTCGGCGAGGACCTGATGACGGTCGCGTATCTCCGCGAGACCGCCCAGCAGGCCGGGCTGAGCACCGAGGCGCTGTCGGTGGAGCGGATCGGCTGGGACCGGATCTCCGGGCGGTTCGTGGACGACCGGCTGCGCTTCATCCGCAGCTGCTTCAAGCTGTACCCCTGGGAGTGGCTGACCACCGACCCCTTCGGCCCGCATGTCCTGGACACCCTGGACAACGGCGGCGGCACCGGCACCACCTGCTGGATCGAGCCCGCCTGGAAGATGCTGCTCTCCAACAAGGCGCTGCTCGCCGTGCTGTGGGAGCTGTATCCGGGGCATCCGAACCTGCTCCCGGCCTATCTCGACGGCCCGCGCGAGCTCGCCACCACCACCGGTTATGTGGCCAAGCCGCTGCTGGGCCGGGAGGGCGCGGGCGTCACCGTCCACGAGCCGGTCGCGGAGTCGGACGGCGATCCGGTGGCACGCGAGGAGCCCTGCTGCTACCAGGAGTTGGCGCCGCTCGCCGACTTCGACGGCAACCGGGTCGTGCTCGGCGCCTGGGTGGTCGAGAACGAGGCGGCGGGATTGGGCATCCGCGAGTCGTCGGGGCTGATCACGGACGGGTACGCCCGCTTCCTTCCGCATGTGATCCTCTGAGCCCCGGGTCCCGGGGAGGCGCAGGGCCTCAACGGGACCCGGGTCACGGTCACTCCCCGGCCAGCACCGCGCGGAGCTGGTCGAGGCCCCAGTCCAGATCCTCCTTGCTGATCACCAGCGGGGGAGCGATCCGGATCGTGGACCCGTGGGTGTCCTTCACCAGGACGCCCCGGTCCATCAGCTTCTCCGAGATCTCCCGGCCCGTGCCGTGTGCCGGGGTGATGTCGACCCCCGCCCACAGCCCCCGCCCGCGCACCGCGTCGACCGCGCCCCCGCCGACCAGGAGACCCAGCTCGTGGTGCAGGTGCTCGCCCAGCTCGGCAGCCCGCTGCTGGAACTCGCCGGTGCGCAGCATACCGATGACCTCCAGCGCGACCGCGCAGGCCAGGGGATTGCCGCCGAACGTCGAGCCGTGCTCACCCGGCCGGTAGATCCCGAGCACATCGGCGGACGACACGACCGCCGAGACGGGGACGACGCCACCGCCCAGCGCCTTGCCGAGCACGTACATGTCCGGAACCACGCCCTCGTGCTCACAGGCGAAGGTGCGCCCGGTGCGGCCCAGGCCCGACTGGATCTCGTCGGCGATGAACAGCACCCCGCGCTCGCGGGTCAGCTCCCGTACCCCGGTGAGATAGCCGGCCGGTGGCACCAGGACGCCGGCCTCGCCCTGGATCGGCTCGAGCAGCACGGCCACCGTGTTGTCGCTGAGCGCGTGCTCCAGCGCGGTGAGGTCGCCGTAGGGGACGATCTCGAAACCCGGGGTGTACGGGCCGAAGTCGGCGCGTGCCTCCGGATCGGTGGAGAAGCTGATCACCGTGGTCGTACGGCCATGGAAGTTGTTGGCCGCGACGACGATCTTCGCCTGGCCTTCCGGGACCCTCTTGACCTGGTAGCCCCACTTCCGGGCCGTCTTCACGGCGGTCTCCACCGCCTCGGCGCCGGTGTTCATCGGGAGCACCATCTCCATGCCGCACAGCTCGGCGAGCTGGGTGCAGAAGTCGGCGAACCGGTCGTGGTGGAACGCCCTGGAGGTCAGGGTCACCCGCTCGAGCTGGGCCTTCGCCGCGTCGATCAGCCGCCGGTTGCCGTGGCCGAAGTTCAGCGCCGAGTACCCGGCGAGCATGTCGAGGTAACGGCGGCCCTCGACGTCCGTCATCCAGGCACCGTCCGCGGAAGCGACGACGACGGGCAGCGGGTGGTAGTTGTGGGCGCTGTGCGCCTCCGCGGAGGCGATCGCCTTCTCCGTAGCAGACACGGGGTCTCCGTTCGTCCTGCGGCATGGGTATGCGGGCCGGGCCTGGGTGGTGGCCCCTTTCTATCGTCGCTCGCGCGGTGCGTGAAGAAACATGAGTGACGGAACCAGGACGACGAACCGGCAACCCTGAACCCGGGACAGGGGGCTTCGGCAGCAGCGAGTAGGGTGGGCGGCACGCACGGCGACTGGCGTACGCGGAAAGGACCGCGGGGAAGCCGTGTGCGGCAGAACCGACGAGGTGCCGCCCGCCTGGGCACCTTCCGAGTGGGTGCTGCCGCTGCCCCGCCGCCCGCGGGGCCCGCGAGCCGTACCCCGGGACACGACACCGAACGCCCGCCCTGCCCGGAGGACGCCCGCCATGACGACGCTCCCTGCCCAGCACGCCCACCCCGCCCTTACCGCGGCCGACCCCGAACTCGCCGCGCTCGTCGGAGCCGAGGAACAGCTCCAGGCCGCCACCCTGCGGCTGATCCCCAGCGAGAACTACGTGTCGGACGCCGTGCTCGAGGCCTCTGGCACCGTCCTCCAGAACAAGTACAGCGAGGGCTACCCCGGCCGCCGCTACTACGAGGGCCAGCAGAACGTCGACCAGGTCGAGCAGCTCGCCGTGGCCCGCGCCAAGGCGCTCTTCGGGGTCGAGCACGCCAATGTCCAGCCGTACTCCGGCTCCCCGGCCAACCTCGCCGTCTACCTGGCCTTCGCCGAGCCCGGCGACACGGTGATGGGCATGGCCCTGCCGATGGGCGGCCACCTCACCCACGGCTGGGGCGTGTCGGCGACCGGCAAGTGGTTCCGCGGGGTGCAGTACGGGGTGCGCCGGGACACCGGCCTGATCGACTACGACGAGGTGCGCGAACTCGCTCTCAAGGAGCGGCCGAAGGTCATCTTCTGCGGCGGCACCGCCCTTCCCCGGACCATCGACTTCGCCGCCTTCGGGGAGATCGCCCGCGAGTCCGGTGCGGTGCTGGTCGCCGATGTCGCGCATATCGCCGGTCTGATCGCGGGCGGGGCGCACCCCTCGCCGGTGCCGCACGTGGACGTGATCTCCACGACCACCCACAAGACGCTGCGTGGGCCGCGCGGGGCGATGCTGATGTCCCGCGGGCAACACGCGAAGGCCATCGACAAGGCGGTCTTCCCCGGCCTCCAGGGCGGCCCGCACAACCAGACCACCGCGGCGATCGCCGTCGCCCTGCACGAGGCGGCGCAGCCGGCGTTCCGGGACTACGCGCACGCGGTCGTGGCCAATGCCAAGGCCCTCGCCGAAGCGCTGCTCGAGCGTGGTTTCGCGCTGGTGTCCGGTGGCACCGACAACCACCTGATCCTGATCGACCTCACGCCCCAGGACGTCCCGGGCAAGGTCGCGGCGCAGGCGCTGGACCGCGCGGGCATCGTCGTCAACTACAACACCGTGCCCTACGACCCGCGCAAGCCGTTCGACCCGTCCGGTATCCGCATCGGCACCCCGTCACTCACGTCCCGCGGCCTCGGCTCCGCGCACATGCCCGCCGTCGCCGACTGGATCCAGCGGGGCGTCACCGCCGCCAGGTCGGGCGACGAGCAGGCCATCGCCGTGATCCGTGCGGAGGTCGCGGAGCTGATGGCGGCCTACCCGGCGCCGGGTCTCCGGGCGTAGCGGCCGGCGCCCGTCCCGCACTCTCCGCCTCGGGGGTGCGGGACGGCTCGCGGCGTGTCCTGCCGGCCGTGTGTCCGTGTGTTCCTCGTCTCACCGGTGATCGTCATACGGACCCGCGGAGCACGCCGGGATCATGTCGCGACCCCGCGCTCGTCCCCGGATCACCGGCATCCCGCGCATCCCGGGCATGCGAGGCGTCCCCGCCGCGGGCCACCGGCCGCGCGGTGCCCCGGGCACATGCCCCGGGCCACTCGACGACGGGCGCGGCGCGACGCCCGCCCGCAAACCGTTCCCGGACTGTCGGCGGCACCTGAGAGAATGCTTCACATGGCCTCTGACAGTCCTCGCGTGCTTTCCGGCATCCAGCCCACCGCAGGTTCGTTCCACCTCGGCAACTACCTGGGCGCGGTCCGCCAGTGGGTCGCGCTGCAGGAGACCCATGACGCCTTCTACATGGTCGTGGACCTCCACGCGATCACGGTTCCCCAGGACCCGGCCGAGCTGCGGGCCAACACCCGTCTCGCGGCGGCCCAGCTGCTCGCCGCGGGGCTCGACCCCGAGCGCTGCACGCTGTTCGTCCAGAGCCATGTCCCCGAGCACGCCCAGCTCGGATGGGTGATGAACTGCCTCACCGGCTTCGGCGAGGCGTCCCGGATGACACAGTTCAAGGACAAGTCCGCCAAGCAGGGTGCCGACCGGGCCACCGTCGGCCTGTTCACGTACCCGATCCTCCAGGTCGCCGACATCCTGCTCTACCAGGCCAACGAGGTGCCGGTCGGCGAGGACCAGCGTCAGCACATCGAGCTCACGCGTGATCTTGCCGAGCGCTTCAACGGCCGGTTCGGGCAGACGTTCACGGTCCCGTCGGCGTACATCCTCAAGGAGACGGCCAAGATCTACGATCTTCAGGACCCGTCCAGCAAGATGAGCAAGTCGACGTCCAACCCCAAGGGCCTGATCAACCTTCTCGACGAGCCGAAGGCGACGGCGAAGAAGGTCAAGAGCGCGGTCACCGACACGGACACCGTGATCCGCTTCGACGCGGAACACAAGCCGGGCATCAGCAATCTGCTCACCATCATGTCCACCCTCACCGGCACCGCCGTCGCGGATCTGGAGCAGAGCTACGAGGGCAAGGGCTACGGTGCGCTGAAGACCGACCTCGCCGAGGTCATGGTGGACTTCGTGACCCCGTTCAGGGACCGCACCCAGGAGTACCTGGGCGACCCGGAGACCCTGGACTCGATCCTGGCCAAGGGTGCGGAGAAGGCCCGCGCGGTCGCCGCCGAGACCCTCGCCCAGACCTACGAGCGGGTGGGCTTCCTGCCGGCCAAGCACTGAGCCGGGGCCTTGGGCCGGGCACTGAATCCGGACACTGAGTCCAAGGACACAGGCACAGCGGCCCGGGACAGACCAAGGGCCCTGGCGGGAGGCCCGCGGCAGCCGTCACACTGGCGGCTGTGGAGAGGCTTCACCACCGCTGGAGAAACCATCGACCCGGATCCCGGACACCCGGCCGGAGACCCGGAGAGGAGAACGACGTGGGGACCGTAACGCTCGGCGTTTCGATCGCGGTCCCGGAGCCCTTCGGCAGCCTGCTCCAGCAGCGGCGCGCGGGCTTCGGGGATCCCGCTGCCCACGGCATTCCGACGCATGTCACCCTTCTCCCGCCCACCGAGGTCGACGCCTCGGTGCTGCCCGACGTCGAGACGCACCTGAGCCGGGTCGCCGCCGACGGGCGGTCCTTCCCGATGAGGCTGCGCGGCACGGGCACCTTCCGTCCGCTGTCGCCCGTCGTCTTCCTCAAGGTCGTCGAGGGCGCGGCGGACTGCACCCGGCTACAGCAGCAGGTCAGGGAGTCGTCGGGCCCGGTGGCCCGGGAGCTCCAGTTCCCGTACCACCCGCATGTGACCGTCGCTCACGGTATCGCCGAGGAGGCCATGGACCGGGCGTACGAGGAGCTCGCGGGGTACGAGGCGGCGTGGACCTGCGCCTCCTTCGCGCTGTACGAGCAGGGTCCGGATGCCGTGTGGCGCACGCTGCGGGAGTACGAGTTCGAGGGCGGCGGCTCAGGGCTGTCCAATGTGCCCCCGCAAGGCACCGCGGTCGACACCCCGGCGCCCGCGCCCAGGTAGGCGGCACCCGCGCCCCAGCGGGCCGCGCCCGTGCAAGCCAAGCCCGGTCGGTCAGACGACGGCCCCGGATCCGACGAGGATCCGGGGCCGTCGCCATGACCGCGACCAGGTGACGTCGGATGTGGGCCAGGAGCCCGTCCCCTGAATGGTCCTGCGGCCCGGCCCGGGTTGTCGCTCATCCGGCCCCATTGGGAATGTCGAATGATTATCTGCCCATTGCCGGTGCTTAGCGTCGCAGCAGTCGCACCGGTGAGCCCGGATCCGCTCCGGGTCCACGAGCCACCGGGACTCTCAGACTCGAACACACACCTCGGTGTGCACGCGGGAGGTCTTCATGTCGCGTATCGCAGTGTTGCGGGTGCCTCCACGGGCAAACGCCCCCGGAAGGGAAGACGGGCACGGGCGCTCGTGGTGGCTGCGCCTGAGGTCCTTCGCCGCGGGAGTGGCCGTGGTGGCGGGGCTGGCGGCCCCGCTCGCCCTAGCCGCTCCGGCGACGGCGCAGTCCGGTACCTACGCCTTCGTGGCCAACCAGGGCTCGGACACCGTGTCGGTGATCGACACAGGCACCAATACGGTCGTCGACACCATCCCCGTCGGCGACTTCCCCTCAGGCGTGGCGCTCACCCCTGACCGCACCCGCGCCTATGTCAGCAACCTCCTCGACGGCACCGTGTCGGTGATCAACACCTTCACCCGCGCCGTCATCGCCACCGTCGACGTCGGCGACGGCCCGACCGGGCTCGCGGTCACCCCCGATGGCACTCAGGTCTACGTCGCCAACGAAAGCTCGGGCGATGTAACCGTGATCGACACCACCACCAACACCGTGACCACCACCATCGCGGTCGGGGGAAACCTCGTGGACGTGGCGATCACACCGGACGGCGACACCGCCTATGTGAGCAATACCGCGACCGGCAGCGTCACGGTGATCGACATCGCCACCAACACGGTCAGCACCAGCATCCCGGTCGGCACCACTCCGATCGGTCTGGCGGTCACCCCCGACGGCACCGAGGTCTGGGTCGCCGTCCAGGACTCGGACCAGGTCACGGTGATCTCCACCGCGTCCAACACGGTCACCAACAACATCCCGGTCGGAAGCGACCCCCGCGACGTGGCGTTCACCCCGGACGGCGCCAAGGCGTACGTCCCCCGCCTGTTCGTGAACAGGGTGGAGGTGATCGACACCGCCACCGAGGCCGTCACCGGCTTCGTTCCCGTCAACACCAACCCCGTCGCCGTGGCGGTCTCGCCGGACGGCGGATTCGCCTACGTCACCAACTACCAGTCGTCCAACGTGTCGGTGATCAACACCGCCACCGACACCGTGGCCGCCACCGTCGGCGTGGGAGGCAACCCGTTCGGTGTCGCGGTCGCCGAGATCCCCGCTTCGGCGTCCGCCGAATGCCCGGTCGGCAGCGTCATCACCGGTGGCGGACATGAGATCAGCGGCCCCCCGCCGAGCGATTTCAGCAGCAAGCCGGTGGGCGACACCTGGCAGGTGTCCCTCGTCAACGAGACCGACGAATCCATCACCTTCATGCCCTACGCCGTGTGCGCCCCTGAAACGCCCTAGGGGAAGGCGCCGTCCGGGCCCTCCCTACCGAGGACGGCCAGATCCCGAACGAAAGGAAACCCGCATGACTTCTCACGGCCCACCGCCGTCCCCCTCACCGCTGGGCCCGCTGCCCGGCCGGGCAGCATGGCAGACCGGCGGCGTGATCGCGTCGGTCGCGCTGGTCCTGATGGGAATCACGATGCCCGTGGCGACCGCCGTGCAGCTGCCGGGCGCCCCTTCGCCGCTCAGCGCGGCAACTCCCGGGCCTGCCAGGGGCGACAGGGACCAGTGCGACAAACCCTGGCCGAACGGCGTGAGCGCGAGCGCCTTCGACGGATCCGACAGGTGCAGACCGGACCACGGGTGGACGGGCGCGACGGGTCCCACCGGCGCCACGGGACCGACCGGTCCCACCGGCGCCACGGGACCCACCGGTGCCACGGGCTCTGGTGCGACAGGGGCCACCGGCGCGACGGGACTCGTCGGAGCCACGGGTGCGACAGGTGCCACGGGGCCGACAGGGCCGACGGGCCCGACCGGTGACACGGGCCCCGCCGGCCCGGTGGACACGTTCATCGTCCAGGGGCCCACGGTGACGGTCCCTCCGGCCGGGGACGGCCCGGGCCTGACCTTCTGACCCACCGTGATGCGACGGGCTCCCGTGCCGGCACCGCTACTCCTGCCCGGCACGGGAGCCCGGACGACTCCGGCACGGCTCCGCTCAGACCGGTAGCCTCCGGAACAGCCCACGTGGCACATGCCGCAGCGCCGACATCACCACCCGCAGCTGCCCCGGCACCCACACGGTCTCCGCGCGCCGCCGCAGCCCCGTCTCGATGGCCAGAGCGACCACATCAGGAGTGGTCGACAGCGGAGCCTGAGGCAGCCCGGCCGTCATCTTCGACCGTACGAAGCCCGGCCTGACCACCATCACGTGCACGCCGGTTCCGTGCAGCGCGTCGCCGAGCCCCTGGGCAAAGGCGTCCAGGCCGGCCTTGGACGACCCGTAGATGAAGTTGGCCCGCCTGGCCCGCTCGCCGGCCACCGACGACAGCACCACCAGCGAGCCGTGCCCCTGAGCCTGGAGGGCCGCCGCGCACACCAGGCCTGCGGAGACCGCGCCGGTGTAGTTGGTCTGGGCGACCCGGACCGCCGAGAGCGGCTGGGCCTCGTCCCGTGCCTGGTCACCGAGGACGCCGAAGGCGAGCAGCACCACGTCGATGTCGCCTTCGGCGAAGACCTTGCCGAGCACCTCCTCGTGCCGGGCGGGTTCGAGGGCGTCGAAGGGGACGGTACGCACCTCCGCGCCCAGGACCCGTAGCGAGTCCGCGGCCTCGTCCAGGGCGGGGGACGGCCGCCCGGCCAGCCACACCGTGCGCGCACGCCGTGCCACCAGCCGGCGCGCGGTGGCCAGACCGATCTCGGATGTGCCGCCGAGGACGAGCAGGGACTGGGGTGCTCCGAAGGCGTCCTTCATGAAGTGCTCCTTCTCCGATGGGGCTTCGATCAGGCTTCGATCACGGCGGACGTCACAGGGACAGGCGGCGGGACAGGTCCGAGACGAACACCCCGCGCGGATCGAGCTCCGCGCGCAGCGCCCGGAAGCGCTGCACCTCCGGGTACATCGCCGTCAGCAGTTCGGGCCGAAGCCGGGAGTCCTTCGCCAGGTACACCCGTCCACCTGCCTCCGCCACGTCCTCGTCCAGCGCGTCGAGCAGCGGGCCGAGACCCGGCAGCCCGGCCGGGACGTCCAGCGCGAGCGTCCAGCCGGACATGGGGAACGACAGCCAGCCCGGGTCGGCCGCGCCGAACCGTTTGAGCACGGCGAGGAACGAGGGGCAGCGGTGCCGTGCGATACGCCGCACGATCCGGTGCAGTGCCTCCTCCTGACCGAACCCGACCACGAACTGGTACTGCACGAGGCCGCTGCGCCCGTACACCCGGTTCCAGTGCGGAACGCCGTCCAGCGGATGGAAGAACGCGGAGACCGGCTGGAGTTCACCGGTGCGCGAACGCGGCGCCCTGCGGTACCAGAGGTCGTTGAAGCAGGACACCGACGTACGCCCGACGAGCCCTCTCGGCACGAAGTCCGGGGCGAGTCCGGCGAGTCCGGCGAGACCTGCGAATCCGGGGGCGCCCGGGAGCGGGCGCGGCCGGAACTCCAGGGGCCGCCGCAGGGCACGCGGCGGGAGGGCGTCGAGCGGGGCGTGGTCCCCGCGGGTGAGCACGGCACGCCCGGCCGATCCGCCCCGCGCGAGCAGGTCGATCCATGCCACCGAGTAGCGGTAGCGGTCGTCTCCGGCGGTGAGCCGGGCCATCAGGTCGTCCAGGTCCGGGGTCCGTTCGGTGTCGACGGACATCAGGGAGGACTCGACGGGGTGCAGCCCGATCGTGGCGGACAGGATCACCCCGGTCAGGCCCATGCCGCCCGCGGTCGCGTCGAACAGCTCCGTGCCGGGCAGGGCGGTACGCACCTCGCCGTCGGCGGTGAGCAGTTGCAGCGAGCGCACATGGCGGGAGAAGGAACCGGAGACATGGTGGTTCTTGCCGTGGATGTCGGCGCCGATGGCCCCGCCGACGGTCACATAGCGGGTGCCGGGCGTCACCGGGACGAACCAGCCGAGCGGCAGCAGCACCTCCATCAGGTGGTGCAGGCTGACTCCCGCGTCGCACACCACGATGCCGGCCTCGGCGTCGATGGCGCGGATCCGGTCGAGGCCGGTCATGTCGAGTACCGCGCCCCCCGCGTTCTGCGCGGCGTCGCCGTACGCCCGGCCCAGACCGCGCGCGATGGACCCGCGGGCGCCGCAGCACCGTACCTCCTCCGCCGCCTCCTCGTGGTTGCGCGGACGGACGAGCCGCCGTGCTGCGGACGGGGCGGTGCGGCCCCAGCCGGTCACGGTGACGGGGCCGGCCGGGATGTCGGCGGCGACGGTGCGGGAGTCGGCGGGGCGGTCAGCGGACATACTCGGACGCTAGCGCCCCTTATAGGCGAATTTGCCGGGATCTGTCTGCTGACTCGGCTGACTCGCCTGACTCGCCGAAATGGGTGATTAAACGAGTGTCATTAAAGATGTGCCGCGAATGACGGCCTCGGGTTGAGAAGAGTCGCCCATATGCGACACGTCAACTGGGAGCACGCCGACCGCCGTCTGCTGGCGGCCCTGCGCGACTGCGGACGGGACCCACGGGTGGCCGCGACGGCCCGCGCTCTCTCGCACGGCGGCGAGCACGGCGCGGTGTGGCTCGCGGCGGGCCTGGTGTGCGCGGCGGCCGACCGGGAACGCCGCCAGGGCTGGCTGCGCGGTACCGCACTGGTGGGCGCCGCCCATCTGGCGAGCATGGGGGTCAAACGCGTGGTACGCCGCCCGCGTCCCCGGCTGCCCCGGCTTGAGCCGTTGGTGAAGACCCTGGGCAGGCACTCCTTTCCCAGCTCGCACGCCACCGCCGCGGCAGCGGCCACCGTCGTCTTCGGCGCCCTGCGCCCGGCGGGAGGCCGGCTTGTGCCACCGCTGGCCGCCGCGATCTGCGTGTCCCGGCTGGTCGTCGGGGTCCACTACCCGACCGACGTGGCCGCTGGAGCACTGCTCGGCGGTCTGACGGCCCGTCTGGGCGCTGGCTGGCTGCGGGCCGCGCCGGTCGCCGGTCGCGGGGGCGACAGTCATGGCTGAGCCCAGCACCGCGGTCCTGGACCAGCCGGAACGGCGCCCGGAACGCCCGGACGCCACAGAATCCACCCCCGTCCGCCGCCATCCCGGCGTCATGCTCACCGGCCTGGTCAGGACTGCCCGCCCACGCCAGTGGATCAAGAACGTACTGGTGGCAGCGGCCCCCGCGGCGGCCGGTGACCTGGCCTCCTGGCACACCGCCGCCCAACTGGCCCTCGTCTTCGTTCTCTTCACCACCGCCGCCTCGTCGGTCTATCTGATCAACGATGCGCGTGATGCCGAAGCCGACCGCGCCCATCCGGTGAAGTGCCACCGCCCCGTGGCGGCGGGCGAGGTCCCGGTATCCGTCGCCTACGCCGCGGGGACCCTGCTGACGCTCGCCACGATCGGCGCGGCCGTGGCCCTGTGCGATGCGCTGTCCGCCGGGCTGCTGAGCGCGTACATCGCGATGCAGCTCGCCTACTGCGTACGGCTCAAGCACGTGCTCGTCGTGGACCTGGCCGTGGTCACCACCGGATTTCTGATGCGCGCCATGATCGGCGGGGTGGCGCTGTCCATCCCGCTGTCCCGGTGGTTCCTGATCACCGCGGGGTTCGGGGCGCTGTTCATGGTCGCGGCCAAACGCTACTCGGAGGCCGTGCGGATGGCGGACTCGGGCGGGGCGACCCGGGCGCTGCTCACCTCCTACACCAGCAGCTATCTGCGCTTCGTCTGGCAACTGGCAGCCGGGGTGGCCGTCCTGGGCTACTGCCTGTGGGCACTGGAGTCCGGCGGCGGTGCCGCGGGCGGCTCGCTGCTGCCCTGGCGCCAGCTCTCGATGATCGCCTTCACCCTGGCCGTGCTGCGGTACGCGGTCTTCGCCGACCGGGGCGCGGCGGGTGCCCCCGAGGAGGTCGTCCTCCGGGACCGGCCGCTGGCCGTCATCGGGCTCGTCTGGCTGGCGATGTACGGCATGGCCGTGGCGGGCATCTGACATCCAGGTTCATGGATGGATCGTTCTCCGCTCAGAAGGGCAGGCGTACGGCATGGACTGGCTGACCCGACTCCCCGTCATCGGACCGCTCGTACAGCGCCTGATGAAGACCCACGCCTGGCGCACCTACGAGCGGCTCGACCGGGTGCACTGGACCCGCCTCGCCGCCGCGATCACCTTCATCAGCTTCCTGTCCCTCTTCCCGCTGATCACCGTGGCCGCGGCGGTCGGTGCGGCGCTGCTCAGCGACAGCCAGCTCAAGGACCTGGAGAAGAGGCTCACCGACCAGGTGCCGGGGATCTCCGACCAGCTCGACATCGAGGGTCTCGTCGCCCACGCCGGCACGATCGGGCTGATCGCCGGTGCGCTGCTGCTGCTCACCGGCGTGAGCTGGATCGGGTCGATGCGCGACTGCCTGCGCGCTGTCTGGCAGCTCGACGACACCGACGAGGGCAACCCCATCGCGCGCAAGGCCAAGGACGCCCTTGTGCTGCTCGGCTTCGGAGCCGTGGTCCTGGCCTCGTTCGCCGCGTCCGCACTCGGCTCCACCGCGCTCGGCTGGAGCGCCGACCGGCTCGGCATCGACCGCGCCGGGGCGGGCGGGGTCCTGCTCCAGACCTGCGCCCTCGCCATCGCCGTGCTCGCCGACTTCCTGATGCTGCTCTACGCCCTGACCCTGCTGCCCTCCGTGCAGCCGCCACGCCGCCGGCTGATCGTCGCCGCACTGCTCGGCGCGGTCGGCTTCGAGCTCCTCAAGCTGCTGCTCAGCGGCTATATCTCGGGCGTCGCGTCGAAGTCGATGTACGGCGCCTTCGGGGTGCCGGTGGCCCTGCTGCTGTGGATGAACTTCACCGCGAAGCTGCTGTTGTACTGCGCGTCCTGGACGGCGACCGGAAGCGCGGGGGCCGCCGCCCAGGATTCCGCCAGGACAGGCCCTAGCGACGAGGGAGACGGCGGACCAGATCAGGCAGCGGCCAGCGCCGGTTGACCAGGAACACCCCTCCGGCCAGCAGCACCAGCACTCCGCCGGTGATGGAGAGCGCGATCCCGACGCCGCTGGAGCCCTCGTGGGCAGCGGCGGACGCGTGCTGCGGACCGGCGCCGTTCTTCGGGCTCTCCTTGGCGCCGCTGACGGTGCCCTCGTCCTCACCGTCTCCGCCCGACGACGACTGCGAGCCGCCCGAGGGGCCGGTGTCCGCGGACCGGGGGGCGACCAGCTCGCCGACCGGCTCCACCTTTCCGGCCGCCGTGAAGCCCCAGTCGAGCAGGCGGGCGGTTTCCTTGTAGACGGCCTGGGGCTCCTTCGACGACGGGTTCATCACCGTCACCAGCAGCACCTTTCCGTTCCGCTCCGCGACGCCGGTGAAGGTCGAGCCCGCGTGCGTGGTGTTGCCGTTCTTGACTCCGGCGATGCCCTGGTAGGGGGACACGCCGGAGGCCCCGGTGAGCAGCCGGTTGGTGTTCTGGATCTCGAACGTCTCGCGCTTCTTGCCGGGCTTCTGCTCACCGGGGAACTGGGCGCGCACCGTCGAGCAGTACTCCCGGAAGTCCTTCTTCTGGAGGCCGCTGCGGGCGAACAGCGTCAGGTCGTACGCGCTCGACACCTGCCCCGTCTCGTCGTAGCCGTCCGGGGTGACCACATGGGTGTCCAGGGCCTGGAGTTCCTCCGCGTGGTCCTGCATGTCCTGGACGGTCTGCTCGACGCCGCCGTTCATCGAGGAGAGCACGTGGACGGCGTCGTTGCCCGAGCGGAGGAACACGCCGAGCCAGAGGTCGTGGACGCTGTAGCTCTGGTTCTCCTTGACCCCGACGAGGCTGCTGCCCTCGCCGACGCCCATGAGGTCCGCACGCGTGACCGTGCGCACGTCGTCCTTGTTCATCCGGGGCAGGAGCGTGTCCGCGAACAGCATCTTCAGCGTGGAGGCGGGCGCGAGCCGCCAGTGGGCGTTGTGGGAGGCGAGCACCGCGCCGCTCTCCGCGTCCGCGACGATCCAGGAGCGTGCGGAGAGGTCCTTGGGGAGCACCGGGGCGCCGGCACCCAGGTTGACCTGGGTGCCCGGAATGCCGAGCTGAGAGCCGCCGACCGTGGACATCTGCGCGGGAGGGTTCGGTGCCTTGGCGTCCGTTTTGCCGGTATTGATCGCGCCGATCGCTGCTCTGGCTCCTGAGGTGACCGCCAGCGCGGGTGCGGCGGTGATCGAATGCAGCAAAGCGGCGGCGATGACCGTCAATGCGGTCTTTTTCAAAGCGGACACGATCGAGAAAGTACATGGACTAGTCAGAGAATCTGACACCGGTGGGATGACCCGCCGCGAGCTCCGCCAGGACAGCCCATCCATCGGACCCCGCCGCACCGGTGTGGCGGACAGCGGTGATACTGACTCCATGAAGCTCAGCCGCCCCGTCTCCTGGTTCCTGCTCGCGTTCGGGGTGTGGAGCTGGGTCATCTGGATCACTTTCGTCAAGAACCTGTGGCAGGACGCCAGCGGGCTCGCCTTTGACGACGCGGGTGACCCGACTGCGTACTTCTGGGTCCATCTACTGCTCGCCATCACGTCCTTTCTCCTGGGGACGGCGATCGGGGCCATCGGGTTGCGTGCTCTGCGCGCCTTGCGCCGCGACCCCGAGAACCACGGGTGAGGGGAGCCGCTGCCGTGCTGGTGGTCCTGCTGGTGATCGTCGTGGTCCTGGCCCTGCTCGTGGGCGTGCACGGGTACGTGTGGCGGCGGCTGGTCCGCGACACGACGGCGCCGGGCGGTGCCGTACGTCACGCCGGCACCGCGGCCGTGGTGCTCCTGCCGCTGCTCTCCGTGGGGGCGTTGACCTCCGGGCGGGCGGGCGCCCCGTTCTGGCTCCAGCAGGTGCTGGCCTGGCCCGGCTACCTGTGGCTCGCGGTGCTGCTGTATCTGACGCTCGCCCTGGTGGTCGCGGAGGGCGTACGGCCGCTGCTGCGGCGGTGGCTGGAGCGCAGGGCTGACGCGGCCTCAGCCGACGCCGGGGCGGTGGTCGTGACGATGGCCGCCGAGGCCCCTGCCGCCGTGGTCACCCAGGGCGCCGGGGCCACGGGCCGGACCGCCGTGCTCCCGGAGGCTGCACCCCCGGGCCCGGCTGCGAACGAGACCGCTGACGGGACCGCCACCGACGCCGCGGACCGGGTGGACCGCCCCGCCTCCTCCGGCGAGCTGACGCGGCGGCTGTTCGTCGCGCGCGCCGCGGGCGGTGCGGCGGTGGCGGCCGCCACCGGGACCGTCGGCTACGGGACGTACGGAGTGCTGCGCGGGCCGCGGGTGAAGAAGGTCACCGTGCCGCTCGCCAAGCTGGCGCGCGGGGCGCACGGCTACCGGATCGCCGTCGTCAGCGACATCCACCTCGGGCCGGTCCTCGGCCGCGCCCACAGCCAGCGGATCGTGGACACGATCAACGCCACCCAGCCCGATCTCGTGGCCGTCGTGGGAGATCTGGTCGACGGCAGCGTCGCCGATCTCGGCCGGGCCGCCGAGCCCCTGGCGCAGCTCAGGGCACGCGACGGGGCCTTCTTCGTCACCGGCAACCACGAGTACTTCTCGGGCGCCGACGCCTGGGTCGACCATGTCCGCGAGCTCGGACTCACCCCGCTGCGCAACGACCGCGCCGAGCTCGCGGCATTCGACCTCGCGGGCGTGGACGACGTGGCGGGCGAGCGCGAGGGCCATGGCCCCGACTTCGCCCGCGCACTGGGGGACCGCGACCGCTCCCGTGCCTCGGTGCTGCTCGCCCACCAGCCCGTCGTGATCCACGACGCGGTACGCCACGGCGTGGACCTCCAGCTCTCCGGCCACACCCACGGTGGTCAGCTCTGGCCGGGCAACTTCATCGCCGAACTGGCCAACCCGACCGTCGCGGGCCTGGAACGCTACGGCGACACCCAGCTCTACGTCTCGCGCGGCGCGGGCGCCTGGGGCCCACCCGTCCGCGTCGGCGCGCCGTCCGACATCACCGTCGTGGAGCTGGCCTCCCGCCAGGCCTGAGCCGTCGGGACCGCGGCCACGGTCACGGTCACGGGCTCGAGAACACGGGACGGCATCACGTTCGGCGACAGGACACCCGACGGTCGGCCGGCCCCGCACTCGTCGTCATCCGGACGGATCACGGTCGCTGATCCTTTCGCTGCGATGTGCTCCCGGCAGGACGGTCCGGCGCGGGGACAAGCCCCGTGAGCGGTCTACGGTGCGGTCATGGGTGTGATCGGCACGGAAAGCACGGCGGACGCCGGCGAGCCTGCGTACGTAGAGAGCCCTGTGCGACTGATCGCCCTGTCCGACGGCATCTACGCGATCGCCATGACGCTCCTGGTGCTGGACGTCTCCGTCCCCGGGGGCCTGGACGCGGCGGGCTTCCGGCACGAGATGGGCCGGGTCTGGCCCCAGCTCGCCGCCTACGCGCTCAGTTTCGCCGTGCTCGGCGCCTTCTGGCGCGACCAGCGCCAGATCCTCCAGCGGGTACGGCGTGTCGACACCTTCACCATCCGGCTGACCCTGGCAGGCCTGGGCGCGGCCGCTCTGCTGCCGTTCCCCACCGCGCTGCTCTCCGAATACGGCAGCGAGGAGCCGCTCGCCGTCTCCGCCTACGCGGCCGCCATCGCTCTGCTCAGCCTGCTGCACCTCGCGCTGTTCACCAGTGTCTGGCGGCGTGAGCACCTGCAGGCCCGGCCCATTCCCGACCGTATGGGCTGGACCGTCGTCACGGAGCAGGGGTCGGTGGCACTGGTCTGCGCGGCGTCCGTGGTGGTGGCGTTCGCCGTCGCCCCTCAAGCGGCGCTGTACACCTGGCTGCTGACGTTCCCCCTCAGACACGCGATCCGCTGGCGCGGCCGAACACCTCGCCACCGGGATCGCGGCCGACGTCAGGCCTGACGACAGGTCGGGCAGCAGGTCTGGAGTCAGGTCTGGACGAAGGCCGCCTCAGGATCAGGTTCAGGAACCGGAACACGTGCGGAGGAATTCGACGAGTGCCTCGCTCACCTCTGCCGGGCGTTCCTGCTGGGTCCAGTGTCCGCACCCGGCGAGCTTGAGGGGCTTGCTCTGCAGGTTCGGCATCAGCGCGGGCAGACGCTCGATGAGTTCGGGCATTCCGGGAAACGCGGGGACGGGGTCGCGGTCGCCGTAGACGTAGAGGGCGGGCCTGGTGACGAGGGCGCCCTGCCACGGTGCGGTGAGTTCCCAGTTGCGGTCGAGGTTGCGGTACCAGTTGAGTGCGCCGGTGAAACCCCGCGAGAAGCTTTCGGTGAGCGCGTCGAGGTCGTCCTCGGTGAGCCATGGCGGCAGCATCTCGGGGTCGGGCATGTCCGCGAGCCAGCCCCGGTCGAGGTCGACCAGCGGCTGCTTGGTCCCGCCGGGGGAGTCGCCGGAGGCCGAGTAGAGGAACTTCCGCAGCGTGGTGCGCGGGTCCCTCGCGAACTCGGCGTCGGCGACGCCCGGAAGGGCGAAGTAGTTCCAGTAGAAGCGGCCGCCGAACCTCTCCTCCATGGCGGCCAGCGGAGGCACCGGTCCGCGGAACGAGGGCGCCACGCTCAGGCCTGCCACCCCGAGCACCATGTCCGGACGCAGCAGCGCGGTGTGCCAGGCGACCGGCGCTCCCCAGTCGTGCCCCACGACATACGCCTTCCTCTCACCCAGCGCCTGGACCAGACCGACCACATCACCGACCAGGTGGAAGATGGTGTACGCCCCGACGTCGGCGGGATGGTCACTGAGCCCGTACCCCCGCTGGTCCGGGGCGACTACCCGGAAGCCCGCGTCCGCCAGCGGGCCGAACTGGTGGCGCCAGGAGTGCCATGACTCGGGGAAGCCGTGCAGGAGCACTACCAGCGGGCCCTCGCCCTGCTCGGCGATGTGCAGCCGGATCCCGTTCACGTCGACCAGGCGATGCTCAACCATGGACAGGAGCGTATGCCGCGGAGCGGGATATTTCCCTACTTGGCCACGCCGCTGCGCACCTTCGGCACCACGAACTCCTGCATCAGGTCCACGGCGTCGCGCACCAGCGGGCGGACGATCTTGAAGCGGGAAAGCCGGACCGCGCGGGCCACGAGCGGAGTGCACTTGTGCACGAAGGCCAGGGTGCGCTCCGCATCCTCGCTCCGGTCGAACACCCAGTACAGCACCACTCCCATGAGATACAGCCACAGGAGATCCGGCAGCAGGTCGCTCAGCTCCGCGTCCAGCTTCGCGCCCACCTTCGAGCCCTCCAGCACCTCCCGGAAGATCTGCACCGCCTGTGCGCGAGCGGGATGGGACTCGTCCGAGAAGGGGCTCAGGGGGCTTTCCGGGTCCGCTGCCGTGCTGAAGAACTGGGCCGCGAACTCGTGGTACGGGCGCGCGCAGTCGACCCAGGCTGACACCGCCACATCGAGGCGCTCCTCGAAGTCGTCGATTCCCCGGAGCCGTTCCTGCGCCACTGCGGCGTGCTCGCGGGTCATCCGGTCGTAGAAGCCGGTGATCAGGGACGCCTTCGAGTCGAAGTAGTAGTAGGCGTTGCCGACCGAGACGCCGGCTTCCTTGGCGATGGCCCGCATGGTGGTCTTGTCGTACCCACGCTCCTGGAAGAGCCGCATGGCGGTTTCAAGGATGAGCGTCCGGGTCTGCTCACTCTTGGCCGGTTTCTCGGCGGGCCTGCCGCGCTTCTCGTCCTGAGGGTCGTTCGCATGGGTCACGATGTCCGAGCCTAACGGGGTGTGCCGGGCGCCTCGCACCGCCCGTCCGCGCAAGGGGCCGCGGTGGCCTCCCTGTACTTCGCGGCGGCCAGCACGGTGACCCGGGCGAAGGGGGCGCCCGCCGGGGTCGCCAGCCAGTGGGCCTTCGGCCGGTACTCGGCGAGGGCCCAGAGGCAGACGATCCACGCGGCGGTCGATCGGTACACCTGCCCGCGGTCCCCCACCGCGGTGATCTCCCGCAGGGTGCTCTCATGGTCGAGCCCGGGGAAGCGGCGCCGGGCCTCGTCCGATGCGGCGGGCACCAGATCCAGTGGGATCAGCTGCCGTTGCCGCATCAGCCAGTGCCGCAGATGGACGCAGAGCGAGCACTGCGCGTCGTAGAGAACCGTGAGCCGCTTCACCGGTGCCCCGCCCATGGTCCCGGTCACGCTCCCGCGACAGGCGCGGCCCAGGGGCCCTTGCCGTCCACGCCGGTCCAGCCCTGCGGCGGGACGGGCGGGGTCTGCTCACGCTCCATCATCCCGCGCCTGCGGATCTTGTTGAGGACGTAGACGTTGCCCAGGTGCATCACTCCGAGGACCAGCAGCACGACGCCGAGCTTGACCGAGAGTGCCTCGAAGACCCCGCGGGCGGTGGTGACGGTGCTGTCCTGGTTCAGATAGAGGGCGACGAAGCCCAGGTTGACCAGATAGAACCCGACCACCAGTAGGTGGTTGACGGCGTCGGCGAGCTTGTCGTTCCCCTTCAGTACGTCGGCGAGGAAGATCCGTCCGTTGCGGCTGAGGGTGCGGGCCACCCAGATGGTGAGCGCCACGCTGATCAGCAGGTAGACGGCATACGCGAGCACAGTGAGGTCCATGCCCCACCCCTCCTTGAACGTGTTCAAACGGCTGTTGCCTTGGACTGTAGACCCACTCTTGAACATGTTCAAGTCGACAGGGGTGGCCGGGACGAGGGGGGCGTCGGACGCTGCCGGGCGGGCGCGGTCGACATGTCACATGACGCCGGTGATCAACTCTTCTAGAGTTGCGCCGATGACTCTTACTCACGATGTGGCGGGGCACGGCCCCGCGGTGGTGCTCCTGCACTCGTCCGTCTGCGACCGGCGGATGTGGGACGCCCAGTGGAAGGTGCTGGCCGACGCCGGTCACCAGGTGGTGCGCTGCGACTTCCGCGGCTTCGGCGAGACCCCGGCCGAGGCGGTGCGGCCGTACGAGGACGTTGACGACGTACTGGCCCTGCTGGACGAGCTCGGCATCGAGCGCGCGGCCCTGGTCGGGGCCTCCCATGGCGGAAGGGTCGCCGTGGAGCTCGCCGCCCGCAGTCCCGAGCGGGTGAGTGCTCTGGTGCTGCTCTGCGCGGGGATGCCCGGTTACGAACCGGGCCCGGCGCTGAAGGACTTCGGCAAGCGGGAGAACGCCCTGCTCGAAGCGGACGACCTCGATGGCGCCGTCGAGCTGAATGTGGACACATGGCTCGGCCCCGATGCGGACGAGCTGGTGCGTGAGCGCGTACGGGGCATGCAGCGGCATGCGTTCGAGGTCCAGCTCGCCGCCTACTACGCGGCCAAGGAAGCGGCAGCCGGGCATGTCGCGTCCGGCGAGGGAGCGCCGGCGGCGGCCACGGACGACGCGGCCGACCCGCCGTTCGATCCCGCTCCCGTTCAGGCTCCTGCCCTCGTCGTCACGGGAACGCACGACGTGGACGACTTCCGCACCATGGGCGCCCTGCTCGCCGACGGTATCCCCGGCGCACACCGCGTCGAACTGCCCTGGGCCGGCCACCTGCCGTCGCTGGAGCGCCCCGATGAGGTCAACGACCTGCTCACCGGCTTCCTGGGCGGGCTATCCGGCCGGTGATCCGTCGGTGCGCCATGCCGGAGGCCAGGCGGCGGCCTCGCCCACAGCCGGACCGTCCACCCCGAGGCTGGCCCGGGCGTGGTCCAGGTACTGCCGCCGGGCGGCCCTGAACTCCGCGTAGGCCTGATCCCAGTCCTGCCCGCCGGCGGTGGGCAGGCCCTGGGCCAGGTATTCGAGGTGCCAGAGACAGTGGTTGAGCCGCTTCGCGGCGGTGTTCGCCGCGGTGTCGCCCAGCAGCTCCAGCTTGTCCGAGAGTGCTGACCGGTGGGAGTCGGCTGCCCGTATCCCGTCCAGGACCTCGCCGGTCAGCTCCAGCGGTAACGAACCCGCGGTCAGTCCCCGGCCGACCGCGATGCGCTGGTAGCGGGCGGCGAGCTCCTTGACCGCGTGGGCGTATTCCACATACGCGGCCAGCCGGGCCTCGTCCCAGCGCACCGCCTGCTGCCGCCGCCACCTCGTCCGTTCGTTCAGACCCGTCACCAGGAAGGACAGCACCGCGCCGATGACGACGCCGGCGAGCGGAAGGATCTGACCCGTCAGACTCATGCTGCCCCCTTGGCTCGGACGATCAACGACGCGCCGTCATCCATCCTTCCCCGGAGCGCCCCGCACCGACCCGCCGACCGGTGTCAGGATGTCCGGCGAGGCAGCCGGTCCGCCCCGGTCACCGACACGATCCACCACCGACCGGCGCCGGGTGGTCGTGGAGCTCACGCCTGACGGCCGTGCGACCTGGCTGGGCGCCATGGACGTCCTCGGCCACGAGGAGTACCGCCTGCTCGGCGTGCTCGGCAAGGACGAACGCGCGCTCCTCAACGACATGCTGCGCCGCATCATGGTCGTCTCGGAGGAGCGCGGCGACGCCGCCTGGGACACCCCGTGAGAAGCGCGCTGCCCCGCCCGGACAGGTCCGGGCAGGACGGTGCCTAGACGCTCAGTGAGCGCGCGTAGTTGACCTGCCCCATCACCCACTGGATGGTCTGCGGGCCCGCGGCCGGGATCATCGTCGTGTGGTGGCGGCCGCCACTGCTGACGCTCACCTGGATGAAGCCCGTGGTGACCTTCTCCTTCATCAGCAGGAAGAACAGGCCGAGCAGGCAGAAGATCGCGAAGATCACCGCCAACACGACCCCGGCGGTGGGGATCTTCTCGTCGGTGCGGGACATGTCCGTGACGTTCCACACCGCGCCCTTGAGGGGGAGCATGCCGGCCGGGGTGACGATCGAGTCCTGGAGCACCGTGATGTCCCCGAGCGACAGCATCGTCATGCCCGGAGCGCCTGGCGCACCCGCGGCGGCCGGTGCGATCGGAGCCCCGCCCGCAGCACCCGGAACAGCCGGGAGCGTCTGCGGATAGCCGTATCCGGGCACGGTGTGGGGATAGCCGTAGCCGCCGCTGTACTCAGGCGTGCCCGGAGACTGCGGCGGCCCCCACTGGTAGTCGCCGCTTTCCTGGTAAGGGTTCGGCGCGCTCATCTCGTCCCCGCTCTCACACAACAATGGTCAATGACAAATGGCCATGGCAAAGGGCCCGTTCCGTACGGTGAGCGTACAGAAACGGGCCCCTGGGCGCTGCCGGACCCCGAGGGCTCAGAAGCGGCGCGTGATCAGCGCCCGCTTGACCTCCTGGATCGCCTTGGTGACCTCGATGCCACGAGGGCAGGCGTCCGTGCAGTTGAAGGTCGTACGGCAACGCCACACGCCATCACGGTCGTTGAGGATCTCCAGGCGCTGCTCCCCGGCCTCGTCACGCGAGTCGAAGATGAAACGGTGCGCGTTGACGATCGCGGCCGGGCCGAAGTACTGCCCGTCGTTCCAGAACACCGGGCAGGACGACGTGCACGCGGCGCACAGGATGCACTTGGTGGTGTCGTCGAAGCGCTCGCGGTCCTCGGCGGACTGGAGGCGCTCACGCGTCGGCTCGTTGCCGGTGGTGACCAGGAACGGCATGACGTCCCGGTATGCCTGGAAGAACGGCTCCATGTCCACGACCAGGTCCTTGAGGACCGTGAGGCCCTTTATGGCCTCGACCGTGATGGGCTTCTCCGGGTTGATGTCCTTGATCAGCGTCTTGCAGGCGAGCCTGTTCTTGCCGTTGATCCGCATCGCGTCGGAGCCGCAGATGCCGTGCGCGCAGGAGCGCCGGAAGGTCAGCGTGCCGTCGACGTTCCACTTGATCTTGTGGAGGGCGTCGAGCACCCGCTCCTTCGGGTCGATCTCGATCTGGAAGTCCTGCCACTGGGCATCGTCCGAGATCTCGGGGTTGAAGCGGCGGATCCGGAAGGTGACCGTGATGTACGGGGACGCGGGGCTCGCCGGGATCGCGTCCGACTTCTCGAGTACGGGGGTTGCCATCAGTACTTACGCTCCATCGGCTGGTAGCGGGTCTGGACGACGGGCTTGTAGTCGAGACGGATGGTCTCGGAGCCGTCGGCGCCGACCTCGCGGTACGCCATGGTGTGGCGCATGAAGTTGACGTCGTCGCGATTCGGGAAGTCCTCGCGGTAGTGACCGCCGCGGGACTCCTTGCGAGCGAGCGCGGAGACGGCCATGACCTCGGCAAGGTCGAGCAGGTTGCCCAGCTCGATGGCCTCCAGCAGGTCCGTGTTGAAGCGCTTGCCCTTGTCCTGGATGGACACGCTCTTGTAGCGCTCGCGCAGCTCGGCGATCTTCTTGACGGCCGTCTTGATGGTCTGCTCCGTACGGAAGACCATCACGTTGGCGTCCATCGTCTCCTGGAGCTCCTTGCGGATCTGTGCGACCCGCTCGGTGCCGGTGGAGGAGCGCAGCTGCTCGACCATTGCCACCACGAGGGAGGCGGGGTTCTCGGGCAGGTCCACGTAGTCCGCCTTCGCCGAGTACTCGGCGGCGGCGATACCGGCGCGGCGTCCGAAGACGTTGATGTCGAGCAGCGAGTTGGTGCCCAGGCGGTTGGCGCCGTGCACCGACACGCAGGCGACCTCACCCGCGGCGTACAGACCCGGGACGACGGTGGTGTTGTCGAGGAGGACCTCACCCTCGACGTTGGTCGGGATGCCGCCCATCGCGTAGTGCGCGGTCGGCTGGATCGGGATCGGGTCCGTGTAGGGCTCGATGCCGAGGTACGTACGCGCGAACTCGGTGATGTCCGGGAGCTTCGCGTCCAGCTGCTCCGGGGGCAGGTGGGTGAGGTCCAGGTAGACGTGGTCGCCCTCGGGACCGCAGCCGCGGCCCTCGCGGATCTCCGTGTAGATGGAGCGCGAGACGACGTCACGCGAGGCGAGGTCCTTCATGACGGGCGCGTACTTCTCCATGAAGCGCTCGCCGTCCTTGTTGCGGAGGATGCCGCCCTCACCGCGGGCGCCCTCCGTCAGCAGGATGCCCATGCGCCAGATGCCCGTCGGGTGGAACTGGAAGAACTCCATGTCCTCCAGCGGCAGACCGCGCCGGTAGCAGGCGGCCTGTCCGTCACCGGTCAGGGTGTGCGCGTTGGAGGTCACCTTGAAGAACTTGCCGGTACCGCCGGAGGCGTAGATGACGGCCTTCGCCTGGAAGACGTGGATCTCACCGGTGGCCAGCTCGTACGCGACGACACCGGCCGACCTGCGGACGCCGTCGACCTCGGTGATGAGCTGGTCCAGGACGTAGAACTCGTTGAAGAACTCCACGCCCTCCTTGACGCAGTTCTGGTAAAGCGTCTGGAGGATCATGTGACCGGTGCGGTCCGCGGCATAGCAGGACCGGCGCACCGGGGCCTCGCCGTGGTTGCGGGAGTGGCCGCCGAAGCGACGCTGGTCGATGGTGCCGTCCGGGGTCCGGTTGAACGGCAGGCCCATCTTCTCCAGGTCGAGGACGGCGTCGATGGCCTCCTTCGCCAGGATCTCGGCGGCGTCCTGGTCGACCAGGTAGTCACCGCCCTTGACCGTGTCGAAGGTATGCCACTCCCAGTTGTCCTCCTCCACGTTGGCCAGCGCGGCGGCCATGCCGCCCTGCGCGGCGCCCGTGTGGGAGCGGGTGGGGTAGAGCTTCGTCAGCACGGCGGTGCGGCTGCGCTTCGTCGCCTCGATGGCGGCGCGCATACCGGCGCCGCCTGCGCCGACGATGACGGTGTCGTACTTGTGGATCTTCATCAGTGTTTCGCCTCAGCCCGTGCCTAGCGGATGTTCGGGTCGAAGGTGAAGATCACCAGCGTGCCCAGAAGGATGGTGAACACGGTGGCGGTGTACAGCAGGCCCTTGAGCCACAGGCGCGTGTTCGCCCGCTCCGCGTAGTCGTTGATCACGGTACGCAGGCCGTTGGCGCCGTGCAGCATCGCCAGCCACAGCATCAGCAGGTCCCAGACCTGCCAGAACGGGGACGCCCAGCGGCCGGCCACGAAGGCGAAGCCGATCTTGGAGACGCCGCCGTCCAGCACGAGCTGGATCAGCAGGTGGCCGATGACGAGGACGACCAGCACGACACCGGACAGGCGCATGAAGAGCCATGCGGCCATCTCGAAGTTGCCGCGGGTGGTCCTCGGCGTCCTTGAGGTCCGCTTGCGCGGGGCCTCGATGAGGGGAGCCGGGTTCTCGACGTCGTAGAGGGCAACGCCCTCGACGGCGCCGATCGCGGAAGGGGTCTCAGCAGACATGTCTGGCGTCAGCTCCCGAACAGTTCACGTGCGGCGTGGCCGAGGACGGGGTAGAGCGCGCCTGCCATCAGTACGACCCAGATGCCCATGACGGTCCAGAGCATCTGCTTCTGGTAGCGGGGGCCCTTTGACCAGAAATCGACGGCGATGACACGAAGGCCGTTGAGCGCGTGGAAGAGGATGGCGGCCACGAGGCCGTACTCCAGCAGCGCGACGAGCGGTGTCTTGTAGGTCGCCACGACCTCGTCATAGGCCTCGGGTGAGACGCGGACGAGCGCGGTGTCCAGCACGTGTACGAACAGGAAGAAGAAGATGAGGACGCCGGTGACTCGATGAGCCACCCAGGACCACATACCTTCCCGGCCGCGGTACAGCGTTCCAGCCGGCACGGAAAAACCCTCCGGGAGCGGGGATTGGAGCCGGCCGCCAGCGTTCTCCCAAAGGTGACAGCTCTGTCGGTCTGGCCCGGCCGGGTACGGTCCACCGGCCCCGGCCATGGTAGCGACGAGTTGTCGGTTCCCTCGCGCGGGGTCGTGTTGTGTGATCAAACAGGCACGGACGGGCTATCAGGACGGCCTTCGGGACAACCGGAATGGCCCTGCCGGCTCTGTCCGGGCACGGCCGGGGCAGTGGCGGCCCCGTTGGCCACCAGATGGGCGAGCCGGGCGCGGGCGAGCCGGCGCAGTTCGTCGGCGGCGATCACCCGTTCGTCGTCCGGATCGTTGCCGAGTCGTGAGCGGATCGCGGTCAGTATCTGGTCGGGCTGCTCGTCGGGGCGGTAGCCGTCGAGGCAGATCACGAAGGCATGGCCGAATCTGCTCTGGTACGCGGCGTGTGCGGCGTTCAGCGCCATGTGGGCGGCAGGGGGCGCGCCCGGGGGCAGGGCGGCGGGGGTCTCGTCGGCGAGCGCCTCGTCCATATCGGCCGCCGAGAGGTCGTAGCCGGCCTCGTCGGCGGCGGCGAGGAGGGCGTGCAGATCGGGGTAGGGCCGGTGGGTGGCGATGCGGCGGCCCCAGCGACGGCTGCCGCAGCAGGCGAGCAGGGCCGCCTCGGCGGCGCCGTCGGACGCGGTGTTGAACCGGTCGAGTCCGGGCAGGCGGGGGAAACGGGAAGGGGCGCCCCCCGGGCCACGTGACGGTCCGGACGGGGCGGGGACCCGCGGGAGGCCGCTGTGAGAATCGCTGGACCTGGACAGCGCGTGTGCTCCTCGGCTCCTTGGCTTGCTCCACTTGCTCCACCCGGGCGTGTCGTACGCCTGCGAACAGTGGGGCGCGTGCGCCTTCACGCTATCGATTCAGGGGCGGAAACCGTCCGGTTGTTGCATGAATTTCACCCGGAAGGGAGAGTTTCGGGGAGCATAGTAGACGATCCTGCCTGACTTCGCCTGATTCATCTTGATTGGTCATACTTCTTCGGGATGAGGAGGCTGATCAGATGATCTCGCGGTCCAGGAGCACACGGCTGCTGGCGGGCTCGATAGCCGCGGCGACGGCTGCCCTGACGACGATGGTGTCCTGCTCCCCGGGAGCGTCCGGGGCGCCCGGAGTGTCCGGCGACAGCCCGGCGGGCGCACGGGGCGAAGGGCAGCGGCCGCCCGCCGTTACCCCCACTCCCACCCCGACCCCCACGAAGAGCTATCCGCTCTCCACGGCTCCCCGCACCATCCCCTCGGTCCGCACGCACGAGCCGGCCCGCGGCCCCGGCTGGCGCCCGGCCCCCGGCAGCGCGATCGTCGTCGCCAAGGGCAGCGAGGCGCTCGCCGACGAGGCGCGGCTGCTGGGCAAGGAGCTGAAGACCGGCGTCCGCAACGGCGGCCAGGTGCACCCGGGGGATGTGGAGCTGACGCTCGGCGCGGCGGGCGCCGGCGCCCCGGAGTCGTACACCCTCACCACCCGAGGCAACCGGGTACGGATCACCGGCCCTGACGAAGCGGGTGTGTTCTACGGCACCCGTACCCTCAAGCAGGCACTGCGCTCGGGCGGCACCATGCCCGAAGGCGTCGTACGCGACCGGCCCGACCGCCCGCAGCGCGGGCTCAACGTCGACATCGCCCGCAAGCACTACACCGCGGGCTGGATAGAGGCCCGGCTGCGCGAGATGGCCGACCTCAAGCTGAACGCCCTGGGCCTGCACTTCTCCGACGACCAGGGCTTCCGAATCGCGTCCGACTCCCACCCCGAGGTGGTCTCCGCACAGCACCTCAGCAAGGCCGAGGTGCGCCGGATCATCGCCCTGGCACGCAGCCTGCACATCGATGTCGTCCCCGAGATCGACTCGCCCGGGCATCTGGGCGCGGTGCTGCGCGCCCACCCGGACCTGCGGTTGCTCAATGTGCAGGGCGTGCCGAGGCAAGGCGCGATCGACATATCCAAGCCAGGCGCCGCGAGGATCGTGGACGATCTGCTGCGGGAGTACGCGGGCCTCTTCCCGGCCGGCTGGTTCCATGTCGGCGCCGACGAGTACCAGGCGCTGACCGTCCGCGATCCGGCAGCCTCGTACCCGCAGCTCGCCCAGGCCGCGGTGCGCGCGTACGGGCCCGACGCCGGGGTGAAGGACCTGGCGACCGGCTGGCTGAACGACCGGGCCGCGGTGGTGCGGGCGGCGGGGAAGCAGCCCAAGGCGTGGAACGACGGGTTCTTCAGCGGAGGCGTGACAAGCCCCGGCAAGAACATCGAGGTCGAGTACTGGACCGGCAAGGAGACCGGGGCGCGGCCGCCGCAGGAGTATCTGGCCGAGGGCCGCGAGGTGGTCAATCTCAACGACGAGTACCTCTACTACGTGCTCGGCGAGCCCAACGACTTCACCTACCCCACCGGCCGCCGTATCTACGAGCAGTGGACCCCGCTCGTCCTGCGCGGCACCACGCCGGTCCCGGCCCGCTACTCCGGCCAGATCCTGGGCGGACGCCTCGCCGTCTGGAGCGACCTGGCCGACGCCCAGACCCAGGACCAGGTGGCGTCGGGTATCCGGATGCCGCTGCGGGCGGTCTCCCAGAAGCTCTGGACACCGGGCCAGCCGCCGCTGGACTGGGCGGCGTTCGGCGCGCTGGCGAACCGGCTGGGGTGAGTGCGCCGGTGTCGCCGAACCCGCTGGACTGCGTGCTGCCGGGACGCATAAGGTCCGCGGGCGGTTTCTGACCCGGCCGCAATGGTGCCTTTGGGGAGAAAGGCGCCGGATAGTCCGTACCACCTCAGGGGGGAATTCCCAGCCGTGCTCTGTTCCAACTGCACCACCCACCCGGTCGCGACGAGCGGGGGTCTCTGCGAGGACTGCGCCGCGGCCCTGGCCCCGGCGCCCGCGCCTGCCCCGGCACCGGTAGCGGCCCCGCCCGCCGCTCCGGCTCCCGTGCCCGCACCGCGGCCGGAGCCGCGCGCACCCGTCGTGCTCTCGTACGTCGCCATCACCCTGCTCGCGGTCGTGGTGCTGGCCGACCTGGCGTGGATGGCGGCGGCCGCGCACATCCGTGGGCTCATGGAGGACGCGGACGCGCACACCGCGGACGAGCTGGACAGCGGGGACCTGTTCATGGCCGGTTCATCGACGGTCTACAGCGTCGCCCTGCTCGTGGCGGGCGTCTTCTTCGTCATCTGGTTCCACCGGGCGCGCGTCAATGCCGGGGTGCTGCGGCCGGATCTGCAACGCCGTGGCTCCGGCTGGGCGATCGGCGGCTGGGTCATCCCCTTCGGCAACCTCTGGATCCCGCGCTCGGTGGCCGGTGACATCTGGGACGCCTCCCTGCCCGACTACGGCCAGGACAAGAAGGGGGCGTCGCATGCCCTGCTCAACTTCTGGTGGGCGTTCTGGCTGGTCTCCGCGCTGCTCGGGCAGGTGGCCGACGCCGCGTACGACCAGGCGGAGAGCCCTGAGGCGATTCGTGTCGCCGCGGCTGTCCTGATGATCGGCAGCGTGGTCGACATAGTGGCCGCGCTGCTGGCGATCACCGTCGTGCGCAGGATGACGCTGATGCAGCAGCAGAAGGCCGGCGGGAGCGTGCCGAGCGTGGCGGTGCCCCACCCGCAGCACGGAGGCTGAGCGACCGGCGGGTCCGGAGTCCGGCGGTTTCCAGCCGAGAGGGTGACGATTTTGAGCCAGGCGACGCAGAATGAGGCAGTGACCACGCAGCGTCCGCATCGTTCGGGAGGCGTCGATGAGCCTGGTGGAACTGATCGCAGAAGCGGATGAGAGGAGTCTGGCTGCCAGTGGTGTGGCCTGCCTCGACCGCTGCCTGCCCCTCCTTGTCGAGGAGACCGACGTGCTGCGCCCCCTCTGGGCGGGCATCGCGGACGGCGAGGACGGCTGGGCCGGTCGGCTCCGGTCCACCAGGGCGGCGCTGGACGACACCACCGCGATCGGTGAAGCCGCGGCTCCGGTGCGGAGGATGATCCGCGAGGCCCCTTCCGAGTGGTCCACCGAGCAGCTCTGCGAGTGGGCCACGGCCTGTTCGGCGCTCGCACTCGAACTCCACCAGGAGCTCGACCCGTCGGGCGGCGCGGCCGGCCCGCTCGCCGCCGGCGAGCAGCGCCGGCAGGTCCAGATCCTGGAAGCCCTGTCGGCCATCCCGGGCGGCGCCGGACTGCGCAGGGCGCTGGATCTCTCGGTGGAGGGACAGCGGGTGCTGCGCGCCGCCCTCTCCCGCAGGGCGAGGGCGGCGCGGGCTCCAGCGGACCGGGCCTGAGCGGTTCTCAGCTCCCAGGGCGCTTCGCGGCGATGGCCACAGCCCCGCCCGCCCCGCCCTTCGCCACGACCGCTCCGTCGGCGAGCAGCTCTTCGTAGCCGTCGCCGTCGGTGTCCTGGGCCGTGAACGCCGCGGCGGCGGCCCACTGACCGTCGATCGTCGGCGCGCCCGTGGTGGTGAGCCCGGTGGCCGAGCCGTGGAAGGTGGCGATGCCCCGGCCGGTCAGTGCGGCCAGGTCGGCGTAACCGTCACCGTTCAGATCACCCGTGGCCAGGGCATGTCCCCCCGCGCCGAACAGCGTCGCGGGAGAGGTGGTGTCGAGCCCGCTCGCCGTGCCGTTCAGGATGAAGAGGGGGAGGTCGCCCAGCGCGGTACGGAAGGACAGTGCGGCGTCCTCGAAGCCGTCCCCGTTGAAGTCGCCGGTCGTCACCTGGATCCCGGAGGCGCCGAAAGTGCTCTTCGGGGTGAGGCCGGCCGCCATGGCCGTGGCCAGTGCCCGGATCTCGGGCAGATTGGCGTACAGCTTGTCACCGGGGCAGTCGGTCGCCGAGCCGTCACGGTGACCGGAGATACGGCGGAGACTGACCCGCTGCCCCGCCCGGTATTTGCCGTTGTCCGTGGACACGGTGAGTGTGACGCTGCCCGCGGGATCCTGCTTGTAGAGCCCGAGCTTCCAGGCGGCGACCCAGGCGACCGCCCTGCGCGCGGCCGCGGTCGCGCCGGCCGTCATGTAGTCCCCGAGCACCGAGACGCTGCTCGTGTCGACGTTCAGGCCGAGTGTGTGCGCGCCCTGGATCGGCCTGTCGATACCGCCCGCCCGGCCTTCGAAGATCTTGCCGCACTTGTCCACGAGGAAGTGGTAGCCGATGTCGTTCCAGCCCTGGCCCACCACGTGGTAGCGGAAGATGGCGCGGATGATCGAGGGCGACTGGGCGCAGGTGTAGTTGTTCGTCCCCGCGGTGTGGTGGACGAAGACCGCCTTGGTGGTCCTGTTGTACTTCGGCGGCTCCTTGACGAGCGACTCGTCGGCGCCCCAGCCGGAACGGGGGACGACCGCCGGCTTCGGGGCCGTGGCCCGGACGCGGGCATCGGGGGCTGCGGGCGGGGCCGCTGACGGCGGCAGGGCGGCGGCGGCCCCGCCGGCCACCTGCCCGGGGTCGACCAGCTCCAGCCGCAGTCCGCGCGGCAGCGCGTCCCCCTGCGCCCGCAGCTGCACACCGTCGGCGGCCCCGGTCCACAGTGGCGCGGTCCCGCCCCGCAGTGCCGTGCCCGCCGACTCGGGTGCGCGGATCTCGGCTTCGAGCGCCCGCCACGCGGACCAGGCACCCGTACGGCTGTCCCGGGTACGTACCTTGGCGGTGCCTTCCAGCTGTGCCGTGGGGTCGTCCCAGGTCAGGCCGAGCAGGCTGAACGGCTGGGTGGCGCGGGCGGGCAGCGTCCGGAGCACCGGATCGTCACCGGCCGGTACGGGCACGCGGTGGACGTGACCCGCCGCCGCCCGTGCCTCGGACGAAGGCGAGGGCAGGGTCAGGGGCAGGGGCGGAGCCAAGGGCCGGGGCCCGGGCGCAGTCGGGGAGGCGGGCACGGCGGACGTCGCGGGCCCCGCGAGGGACAGCCCCACGGCAAGGGCGGTGGCGAGGGCGGCGCGTCGTGAACGCCTGTGGGCGCGGCTGGTCATGGCGCGCGAGCTTACGGAGCAGATCACGCCAAACAGTGCAGACCCGGCCCTGTCCGCTGCGCTGATCGCCCGAAATGAGGAGGTGATCGACGGGCCATCGGCGTACTTCCGACGACTGTTCGGGTGACGCTTCCCTTTGGCGGAGCGTCAACTATAGTTACGCACGACGTGTGCGCGTCAACTATAGTCACGCCTGCGGGAAGGGGGTTGGTGCGCAGTGGTGGAGTGGGACGAGCAGGGGCATCGGCCTCAGGAGGCTCAGCCGGCCCAGGCGACTCAGGGGCACGTCAGGCCGGTTCCCGTCCCGGGCCCCGGAGCGTCCTTCGGCGACCGCCTCAACTTCCTGTTCGACCGGGTGCGTCCGCCGGGGGCGGAGGAGTACACGAACGCCCATGTGGCCCGCACGATCTCGGCGTACGGCGAGGACAGCTACACGCGCTCCCACATCAGCCTGCTCCGCGCCGGCAAGCGGACCCCGACCATCACCATCGTTCCGCTGCTCGCCCGCTTCTTCGGCGTGGAGGCCGCCTACTTCGTCGAGGACGAGGTGACGCGGAAGATCGCGACGCAGTTCGAGATCCTGCGCAAGCTGAAGGAGAGCGGGGTCGAGCAGATCGCCCTCCGGTCCATGGGCGTGTCCGCGGCAGGCCAGCGCAAGGTGCTGGCCGCGCTCGAAGCCGTCCGAAGAGAGGAAGGACTGCTCGACGACCCCGCGAAGGACCTGCCGTGACCGGCGACCAGTGCCGGAACGAGACCGGAACGAGAGGAGGGCTCTCCATGTGGCTCAGCCGCCGTAAGCGTCGCAGCACGGCCGACCGGATCGAGCGTCAGAGCCGGGAGTTCGTCCAGAACCTCGGACTGCCCGCCGTCGACAGCGTCCTCGACCTGGTGCCGTTCATGGAGGAGCGCCTCGGCCGGTCGATCCGGCTCATGCCCTTCGCCTCGGACCCCGCCGATCCGGACTCCCTCGACGCCTCCTCCCCCTGCGGAATGTGGCTGGCAACGCAGGACACCGACTACGTGTTCTACGACACCGCCATCGGCCGGGCACACGCCGAGATCGTGGTGGGCCACGAGTTCGGCCACATGCTCAAGCGCCACCGGGGCAACGCCCCGATCGACGTGGGCAGCCTCGGCGGACTGATCACCGACATCGACCCCGCCACGGTGCAACTCGTCCTGGGGCGCACCCGTTTCAACGAGCCGGAGGAGTTCGAGGCCGAGATGCTGGGGTCTCTGCTGCAAGAGCATGTGACCGTGTCCCGTACGCCGGACGTCCGGGGACGCGAAGCCGATGCCGACCCCATAGCCCGCACGCTGCTGCGCTGAGCGAAAGCCGACCGGACAGAGCCTCGTGAAAGACATACTCCACCCGCTGTGCCTCGCCATCGCAGGCACCGGATTCCTCATCCTGCTCCGCGACCTGCTGATCCGCGACGCGGGCAGGAACCAGGACCCGAGCACGAGCCAGGACCAGAGCCCGAACCTGCGCCGCCGCGACCCGGCGCTCGTCGCCCTGGCGTTCACGTACGGCTTCTCCGCGCTCAGCTACGCCGTGTCGCTCACCTGGGTGTGGGTACGCGTCGACGGCTTCTTCGGCGTCCCGAACATCGTCGTCCCGATCGCCCAGGGCTTTGTGATCGTGGTCCTCGCCAGCCAGGCGACGGTCCTCGCGTACTGGTCGAAGCCCTCCGGTGAGGCCCGCCGCCGCAGCCGGATCCTGCTCGTCGCCGCGGTGGCGGTCATCGCCGCGATGGCCGTCCTGTTCGCGCTGCTCACCCCGGCCTCCACCAGACCCACCGACTTCTCCCTGTACTACGCGCACGATCCGGTGTTCCAGGCCTATGTGCTGTTGTACTTCGGCACGTACAGCGTCGCCGAGACCTACCTGGCGGTGTCCTGCTGGAGGTACGCGCGCAAGGCCACCAACCGCTCGATCGCCTTCAGCCTGCGCCTTGTGACCGTCGGCGCGGTCATCACCCTCGTGTACAGCGGCATCCGGATCGCCGCGATCATCGGCGCCGAGACCGGCTTCAGCGTCAGCCATCTCAACGACTTCGCCTGGGCGTGCGGGGACATCGGTGCCACGCTCACCCAGATCGGCTACCTCATCCCCACCGTCGCCCTGCGCGCGGCGGATGTACGCGACTGGGCCACCGCGCACCTCCGCTACCGGCGGCTGGGGGCGCTGTGGTCCGCGCTCGACCAGGCCGACCCGGGCATCACCCTGCGCCGCCCGGCCCGCCAGGGCAGGGACGTACTCCGTGGCCGCAGCGCCCACTTCCCCCTGCTGCGCCGCCGCGTCGAGATCCGCCAGGGCCAGAAACTGATGCGCCGCTACCTCGACCCGGCCGTCCGGACGCGGGCCGAGGAGCGCCGCGCGGCCGAAGGCCTGACCGGCCCCGAGCTCGTCGCGGCCGTCACCGCCGACCAGATACGCGCGGCCCTCGTCCAGCACGCGGCGGACGAACCCGCCCCGGCCCCGGCCGAGTTCGCCGACGCCGAACTGGCTCTCGCCACCACCGAGGACGAGCTGCTGCACCTCCAGCGCGTCGCCGTGTACTTCACTCCCGTCACTTCAGGTTCAGGAGCCCGTCCGTGATCCTCCGACGCACCCTGCTCATCGCCTGCACGGCCCTTGCCGCGACGGCGTCCATGGTGAGCATGTCCGTGGCAGCCGGGCGTTCCCGTGGCGGCGGCGACTCCGCGAAGCCCGCGCGCGGCACCGGCGAGCTGCACCTGGCACCCGCCCGCGAACAGCTCGCCGCGCTGCGACGGCGGACGATCACCAGCCGCGCCCTGCTGGAGCAGTACCTCCGGCACATCGACAAGACCAACCCCGGCCTCAACGCCGTCATCACCCTGGACGCCGAGGCCGCACGGTCGGCGGCCGACGCCGCCGACCGCCATCTGGCCACGACCGGGAAGCCGCTCGGGGCACTCCACGGCCTGCCCCTGACGGTCAAGGACGCCCTGGAGACGAAGGGGCTGCGCACCACGTGCGGTTCCCCCGACCTCAGTGACCATGTCCCCGACCGGGACGCGGACGCCGTGGCCCGGCTGCGCGCGGCCGGGGCCGTCATCGTCGGCAAGACCAACGTCCCGGTGATGTGCCAGGACCTTCAGACCTCGAACCCGGTCTTCGGCGCGACGAAGAACCCGTACGACGGCACGAAGACCCCGGGCGGCTCGTCCGGGGGTCCCGCTGCCGCCGTCGCCACCGGTATGACCAGCCTTGAGCTCGGCTCCGACCTCGCGGGCTCCCTGCGCCTCCCGTCCGCGTACTGCGGTGTGTACGCGCTGCGCCCCAGCAGCGGCATCGTCCCCACCCGGGGCCACATCCCACGCCCCCCGGGCTGGCTGACCAGCTCCGACATGCTCACCCCCGGCCCGCTCGCCCGGAACCCCGAGGACCTCGACCTCCTCCTCGGCGTACTGGCGGCCCCGGCCCCGGCCGAGGCCGCCGCCTGGCGGATCGACCTCCCGGCGCCGAGGCACGACCGGCTGGCGGACTACCGCTTCGGGCTGTGGCAGGACGACCCGTACTGCCACGTAGACGAGGACACCCGCGGCCTGCTGGACCAGCTCTCCGTACTCCTGCGGTCCGCGGGCGCCACCGTCGACGACGGCACCCGGCCCGTGGACTTCGCCGGCAGCGACAGGCTGTTCCAGCGCCTCATGTTCGCGACGGCGAGTGCCACCGCAACGGATGACGGCTTCGCCGCCGACGTCGAAGCCGCCGAGAAGATCCCCGCCGACGATCCCAGTGGACTCTTCCTGCATTCACGCACCATGCGGCACCGGGACTGGCTGCGCGCCAACGAGGACCGCGAGAAGCTGCGGGGCCGGTGGGCCGAGTACTTCGCCACTCATGACGTCCTCATCACACCGGCCGTGCCCGCCGCGTCCGTCGACGACCAGACGTCCACGCCGGTCCCGGGCCGGTCCATCACGGTCGACGGTGAGAAGCGTCCGTACTTCGACCAGACGGCCTGGCTGAACCTGGCCGGTCCGGTGGGCCTTCCGTCCCTCGTGATGCCCGCGGGCCGCACCGCCGACGGCCTCCCGCTGGCCATCCAGATCATCGGCCCCTACCTGTCGGACCGCACGGTGACCGCCGTCGCCGCCCACCTGTCCCGTCGCCTGCCCGTCCCGGCGACGTGACCGGACACCCATGAACCGGGCTCGCTCTGCCCCCACGGGGGTGGGGCGGGGCGAGCCCGCACAGCGGATCAGCCGCACCCCGGCCGGGACGATCGGCCGGGGTGCGGCTGATCCACGAGGTGCATGGCCACGGAGCGCGCGAACGCCGAGTTGGCCGGCGTCTGAGCCCCGCGTGCGGGCGCCCAGCGCAGAATGGCCCGGATACCGACGGGGGATGCGGTATCCGGGCGCGTGATCATCCTCTCACAGGAGTGGGCAACGGGCACCGGCGTCGCGGTCCGATGGCCGGATACGACCGCGTGTCGCCGGTGTGGCCCCTCCGGTGACCAACCCCGGCGAAGGAGTTCCGTGCCTGACCTCGTGCGCCTCGCGAGCGCTGCCGACCAACCCGTACTGGAGCGTCTGTGGCTGATGTTCCGTCATGACCTGTCCGAGCACTCCGACCAGCTGCCGATGCCGGATGGAACCTTTCGCGACGACCGGCTCCGGACAGCCCTTTCCGACGCCGACTGGATGCCGTATCTGCTGATGAGCGACGACCGCCCCGCCGGTCTTGCGCTCGTCCGCGGTCTGAACGGCCCGACGCGTGTGCTGAACAGCTTCTTCGTCGTCCGGGGGGCACGCAGGAGAGGGATCGGGGCGCAGGCTGTCGTGGAGATCACGGCCAGGCATCCGGGACCGTGGGAAGTCGCCTTCCAGGACGCCAACCGGGCCGCGGTCCGTTTCTGGCGCCATGTCGCGACCAGGGTCGCAGGCGAGGGATGGTCCGAGGAGCGCAGGCCGGTGCCTCGGCGGCCTGACCTGCCACCGGATGTCTGGATCTCTTTCAGCGCCGCTCGCCCGAGCGATCACGGTCGCGGCGCCCTGGAGTAGTGGGGGGGAGGACGACCGGGGCCGCCACCCCCCACAGGAGAGGCCCCGGTCGTCGTCCTACGAAGCCGCTGTGCGGCCCCGTACTCCGTTCAGCGCCGGGGGTGCGTTTTCTGTCACACGCATCGACAGCGCAGAATGTTGCAGGTTGTACAAGACGTGGACGTACGCAGCGGTAGCCGCGTAGCGTGCTTCTGCGCGAGGGTGTGTGCGGCGGCGGTGACCAGCCGCGATGACGAACGGGTAGTGGGAGTGCTGGGGGACGACGCGGAGCTGACCGCCGCGGTGCTCGCGGCTCAGGACGGAAGTGAAGACGCCTTCCGGACTGTGTACCGCGCCGTGCATCCGCGGCTGCTCGGTTACATACGCACACTGGTCGGTGAAGCGGACGCCGAGGACGTCGCGTCCGAGGCCTGGTTGCAGATAGCCCGGGACCTGGAACGGTTCAGCGGGGACGCGGACCGGTTCCGCGGGTGGGCGGCGCGGATCGCGCGCAACCGCGCCCTGGACCACATACGGATGCGTGGGCGGCGCCCCGCGATCGGCGGCGACGAGACCGAACTGACCGGGAAGCCCGCCCAGTCCGACACCGCCGACGAGGCCATGGAGGCGCTTGCCACCGGGCGGGCGATGGAGCTGATCTCGCAGCTGCCGCAGGACCAGGCGGAGGCGGTGGTGCTGCGGGTGGTCGTGGGGCTTGACGCCAAGACAGCCGCGCAGACCCTCGGGAAGCGGCCCGGGGCTGTCCGTACCGCCGCGCACCGGGGTCTGAAGCGGCTGGCCGAGCTGCTCGGCGCGAACGACGGCCCGGTGGGCGACGGCCCGGGTGACGGAAGTCACGGCGGTCAGCCGAACGGCGGAAGGCGCGGTTCCGTGAGTCTTGGAAAGGGCGCCGAACTGGGCGCCGTACCCCCGCAGCGACGCCCTCGGCGTGGAGTGGCGCGCTCCGCGGGTGTGACGCATTCGCGTCTGCGGACGCAGAAGGACATGTGATGGCCTACGAGCGCTACCCATGGCTCGACCAGGAGGCCGCGGAGCGGTTGCTGCGCGGTGAGCCGGTCGAGCCTGCTGGCGTTGACGCGCGTAGTGCGGTCGAGGCGCGGCGGCTCGCCGCTGCTCTCGATGCTGCCCGTACGCCCGAGGCGGCAAACGATCCCCTGCCGCTGCGTGGCGAGGAGGCGGCGCTGGCCGCCTTCCGCAAGGCGCGTGACGGTGGCGCGGAGGAAATCCTGCCGACTGCGGTGCGGCTCGGCGGCGCGGCGCCGGACACTCCCGTGACACCCGTGGGGGCCGGCGCTGCCGCGTCCCGCCCGGGGCGCTGGGCGCGGCCGATGCGCTGGGGACTGGCCGCCTCGCTCGCCGGGTTCGCGGTGGGGGGTGTGGCAGTGGCCGCCGGCACGGGTGTGCTGCCCACTCCCTTCGGTGACGATCGCGCGCCACTGCCCGGATCATCCGTATCCGCTCCGGTTTCACCAGGTCCGGTCGAGTCCGGTTCCGTGACCGGTGGTTCCGGCGCGGCGACCCCGGATGGGCCGCAGACCGGCGATGGTGCCGTGGCGCCGTCGTCCCCTGGCGCCGAAGAGCCCACCGGTGGGGCGGACGGGGGTGGCACGGCGAGCCCGGACGGTCGCGACCGCAGCGACAAGCAGGGCGACGGCCACTCCCGGGACTGGGACAACGACGGGGACAGCCGCAGCGAGTGGTACGCCAAGACCCTCGAGGCGTGCCGCGACTACCGCAGCGGGAAGCTGGGCGAGGAGAGCAGGCGTCAGCTCGAGTCCCTGGCCAAGGGGTCGGACCGGGTCACACGGTTCTGCGACCGGCTGCTCAGCGGCGCGCCCGGGAGCGCCGGTGACGGGACATCCGGTGACGGTGACAACAGCGGCGACGACGACGGTGACGGCGACGACGGCCGCGGCGGGAACGACGACGACGGCGGCGGCGATCCGGGCAAGGGCTGGAGCGACGGCGGCAGCACCCAGGGGACGAACTCCCTGACGGCCGTTCCGCTGCCCGCGCTGTCCCTGTCGGCCGCGATCCACGTCCTCTGACGTGCTCTGAGCTGCGCTTTCCACCTTCCCGCAAAAAATTTTCGGCCAGGTGTGACGTTTTTCGGCGGTGGGGCGCAGTTGTAAGTGAGCCGACTGGTCATCGGCCGCGCGAGCCGGGGTTCCCCCCGTACCTACGGCTCAGCGCACATGGCGCGGGCGGGACACGTTCCCCCGGTCCCGCCCGCGCCCCCTCTCTCCTCTCCGTCCCAGGGACGGGATTCCCAGAGCGTCACCAGTGGACGACGACCTTGTCGCCCTTCTGCACCTGGTCGAATACCTGCGCGATCTTCTGCTTGTTCCGGACGTTGACGCAGCCGTGCGACGCGCCGTTGTAGCCCCGGGCCGCGAAGTCCGCCGAATAGTGCACCGCCTGGCCGCCGCTGAAGAACATCGCGTACGGCATCGAGGTGTGGTAGATCGTCGACGTCCACTCCTTGGCCTTCCAGCCCACGGTGAACGTGCCCTCACGGGTGGGGGTGTTCTCCGATCCGAAGCGCACGTCCATCGCCGCGATCACCTTGCCGTCGATCATCCAGGCGAGCGTCCTGCTCTCCTTGCTGACGCACAGCACCCGGCCCTTCAGACAGCGCGAGTCGGGCTTGTCCAGCTCGTTGGTGGTGGCCGGGTTCAGCTCCTCGGCGGTCGGCTTGCGCGTGGCGCCCGTCAGGGTGCTCCAGGTGGTCCCGTCGACCGTGCCGGTCGCGGGCAGTCCGCTCTTCTTCTGGAAGGCGCTGACGGCCTTCGCGGTCATCGAACCGTAGAAGGCGGTGGGGGAACGGTGGAACCGGCCGATCTGACGCAGCCGCGCCTGGAGCTCCCGTACCTGCTCGTTCTCCGTGCCTTCGCGCATGAGTACCCCGGCCTGCTTGTCCGAGGGGCTGGACGCCGAGGGGGACGCCGAGCCGCCCGGCTTGGCGTCCGTGACCGGATCGGCCGAAGCGCCCGGGGCCTTCGACGGGGTACCGGCCGGGGACGGCCGTGCCGGTGACTTGCTGTCGCCCGGTGACGGGGCGGTGCAGCCCGCGGCGAGGGCGATGGCGACGGCGGCCAGCGCGGTGCGGCTGAGGACGGTTCTCTTCAGGACAGAGGTGTGACGCATAGGGGCCCCCCGGGACGAATGTGTGTGCCAGTAGGGATGCTTTCCTGCCGTGCTTGGTTGCTGCCGGGGGAGCATCCTGTGAGGAAGCTGACAGAAGCAGCGAGGAAGAACACCTTTAGCACCTTTGGCACCAGCTCCAGCGGGAGGCACGGCACATGGCGCGCGAGTCGGAGTCGGGTCTGCCCATCCAGCCGGTGTACGGGCCGCAGGCGCTGAGCGGCACGGACGGCTGGGACGCCGCCGAGCGGCTCGGGGAGCCCGGCGGGTACCCGTTCACCCGCGGCGTCTACCCGACCATGTACACCGGGCGGCCCTGGACGATGCGGCAGTACGCGGGCTTCGGCACCGCGGTCGAGTCGAACGCCCGCTACCGGGACCTCATCGCCCACGGGACGACGGGACTGTCCGTGGCGTTCGACCTGCCGACCCAGATGGGATACGACAGCGACGCGCTGCTCGCGCACGGGGAGGTAGGCAAGGTCGGGGTGGCCATCGACTCGATCGACGACATGCGGGTGCTGTTCGACGGGATCCCGCTCGACCGGGTGTCCACGTCCATGACGATCAACGCACCGGCCGCCGTACTGCTGCTGCTCTACCAGCTCGTCGCCGAGGAACAGGGCGTGGCGGCCGGCCGGCTCACCGGCACCATCCAGAACGACGTGCTCAAGGAGTACATCGCCCGGGGCACGTACATCTTCCCGCCCAAGCCCTCACTGCGGCTGATCGCCGACATCTTCAGGTACTGCAAGGCCGAGATCCCGAGGTGGAACACCATTTCGATCTCCGGCTACCACATGGCGGAGGCCGGGGCCTCGCCCGTACAGGAGATCGCTTTCACCCTCGCGGACGGCATCGAGTACGTCCGGACGGCGGTGGCGGCCGGGATGGCCGTCGACGACTTCGCCCCCAGGCTCTCCTTCTTCTTCGTCGCGCGTACGACCCTGCTGGAGGAGGTCGCGAAATTCCGTGCCGCGCGGCGGATCTGGGCGCGGGTGATGCGGGAGGAGTTCGGTGCGCGTGATCCGAAGTCGATGATGCTGCGCTTCCACACCCAGACGGCCGGGGTGCAGCTGACCGCGCAGCAGCCCGAGGTCAACCTGGTGCGGGTCGCCGTCCAGGGCCTGGCCGCCGTGCTGGGCGGCACCCAGTCGCTGCACACCAACTCCTTCGACGAGGCCATCGCCCTGCCCACGGCCACCTCGGCGAGGCTGGCGCTGCGCACCCAGCAGGTGCTCGCGTACGAGACCGATGTGACGGCGACGGTGGACCCGTTCGCCGGCTCGTACGCCATGGAGAAGATGACCGACGACGTGGAGACGGCGACGCTGGAGCTGATGGCGAGGGTCGAGGACCTCGGCGGGGCGGAGGCCGCGATCGAGCACGGTTTCCAGAAGAACGAGATCGAGCGCAACGCCTACCGCATCGCCCAGGAGACCGACAGCGGCGAGCGCGTCGTGGTCGGGGTCAACCGCTTCACGCTCGACCGGGAGGAGCCCTACGAACCGCTGCGCGTCGACCCCGCGATCGAGGCCCAGCAGGCCGGGCGGCTGGCACGGCTGCGGGCGGAGCGGGACGGGGAAGCGGTGGGGACGGCGCTCGCCGGGCTGAGGGAGGCGGCGGAGGGGACCGCCAATGTGCTCTACCCGATGCGGGAGGCGCTTCGGGCGCGGGCGACAGTGGGGGAGGTGTGCGACGCGCTGCGCGGGGTTTGGGGGGTTTATGTGCCGAGTGATGCGTTCTGAGATGCACGTCTGCCGTGAGAGAGCGTCACGCTGGAACGCCGAGGCGGAGTGTCGTACCCGTGTGCGACACTCCGCTTCATGCTGGGTGTGACAGATCTGCCGACGTACCTCGTGGGCGTGGTGCTGATCGTGCTGCTGCCGGGGCCGAACTCGCTGTACGTGCTCTCGGTGGCGGCACGCCGTGGAGTCCGGGCGGGGTATACGGCCGCGGCCGGTGTGTGGTGCGGGGACACGGTGCTGATGACGCTGTCCGCGGCCGGGGTCGCCTCGCTGCTCCAGGCCAACGCGGTGCTCTTCGGCATAGTGAAGTACGCGGGCGCGGGCTATCTGGCCTGGCTGGCGATCGGGATGATGCGGGCCGCCTGGGGGCTGTGGCGCACCCGGCGTGAGCGGGTGCTGGAGGACGGCGGGCCCGGTGATCCGCCCCAGGGCGAGCGGCCGTTCCGGCGGGCGATGGTGGTCAGCCTGTTCAATCCCAAGGCGATCCTCTTCTTCGTCGCCTTCTTCGTGCAGTTCGTGGATCCCGGCTACGCGTACCCGGCGCTCTCCTTCCTTGTGCTCGGCATGTTCGCCCAGGTGGCGAGCTGTCTGTACCTGACGCTGCTGATATTCGGAGGCACGCACCTGGCATCCGCCTTCCGCCGTCGCAGGCGGCTCTCGGCGGGGGCCACGTCCGCCGTCGGGGTGCTGTTCCTCGGCTTCGCGGCGAAGCTGTCGCTCAGCAGTGCCTGAAGGTCATGAGTGCCTCGGCGCCCATGACAGTCGCCAGGTAGTCCTGGAGCCCCCTGGCGTCCTCGCCCGCCCAGCCGACGTAGCCGTCGGGGCGCACCAGGAAGAGGCCTCTGCCGTACGCCTCGTATGTCTCGTGCGGCGCTGTCCGCAGGGTGCTGACGGCGCCAGGGAGCCCCTGGGGGCCGAGTGCGTCCGTGTCCACCGCCAGCAGGGTGAAGTGCGGACCGCGGAAGGCGTCGAACAGCCGGGTGCCGTCTGCGCGGCGGCGGCCGTCGGGGGCGCGGTCGCCCGCCGTCAGGGCACCCGCGGCCGAGCTGGCGGGTGCTGCAGCAGCGCATCGGGCGCTCTGTGGCGCAGCACCTGGCCCAGCTTCCAGCCCAGGTTGTAGGCGTCCTGGCGCTGGTGTTGAGGCCCTGGCCACCGGCGGGGGAGTGGACACGGGCGGCATCCCCGGCCAGGAAGACCCGGCCGTCGCGGAACCGCTCGGCGAGCGCCCGCGAGCGGACGGAAGTCCGATGCCCAGCGCACCTCTGTCACCTGGTTCGCCGTCAGATGGGTGCGGTTCGCGACCAGGGCGCGTACGCCGTCGGTGCCGAGCTCTTCGCCCACCACGACGAGGGCTTCGAGCTGGGACTGGCCGCCGTGGTGGCGGGCATCGGGCAGCTGACGCCGACCGCGCGGACCGCCCCGGCCAGGAGCTAGAAGCGCGCCGCCTGCCCGGACAGAACCCGGAACAGGACCCGCGTCCTGCGTGCCACCTTGCGGAGCGTCCCGTTCGCCCGTGCCCTGCGCGCCATCCTGCGCACCGCCGCATGGCGCGGCACCGGGATGCCGCCCGGCAGGCCGAGCAGCGTCAGCCGGCGGCGCGTGAAGTAGCGCCGGGTCTCCGGGGACAGCCGCGCCGACAGATAGCCCTCGGCGGCCGACCGGAGATCGGACCTGACCTGCGGCTGCATCGCAAAGCCCACCGCCTGGACCAGCCCGGAAAGCCGCTCGTCGACCGGCGCCGGAGCGCCCGCGGTGCCCCGCTCCAGATCGGGCACCAGCGCGTCGGCGATCGTGACGGGCACCCGGTTGCTGTTCTGGTAGGGGGACAGCCGGGCGAGCAGCATCTCAGTGCCGACCCGCGCGACCGGGATGCCGTAGAACGTGCCCGCCGTGAGCAGCCCGGTGGAGAAGCAGCCCACCACCAGCCCGGGCTTCAGCCGCTGGTACAGCACCTCGGCAAGGCAGGGTTCCTCCCATATGGTCAGCTCCGCGCCGAGCCGTTCCGCCTCCCGTTCCAGAGCCCGGGACCAGGCCGAAGGCGCCACCGGGTGCGGCTTGAAGACGAGGTGGCGGTGGCCGAGGGCGACGGCGCCCCGGAGCATCCGCAGATGCAGCTCCTCCTCCTCGGCGGCCGTGAGGATGTCCAGAGCCGCGAGGTACTGGCCGAGCAGCAGGGCCGGGGGCGGCGCAGGAGGTTCGGCACCCGCCGACTCGGCCGACTCCGCGGCCAGCTCACCGACCACCTTGGTGAACGCGTCCACCGGCACCAGCACCGGCCGTGCGCCGAACTCCGCAAGCAGCAGCGGTTCGAGGCCCGGCACCAGATCCAGATGCAGCAGCCGCCGCACCCGACCGCCGACCAGGGGGTCGATCTTGTTGCGCGTCGGGCCGTAGCTCATCAGACCGTCCGCATACACGTCGAGCCGCGCGTCCGGGAAGAGCTGGGCGAGTGCCAGCGCCGGACTGACCTGGACGGACTCGACGGCGAGCTGGATGCGGTCATCGCCAAGGCCCCACAGCCGCCTCAGGTGCCGCTCCCACATCGGGATGTCCTCCGGGCGGGGCATCCAGCCGCCCGGATGCAGCGGGGCGATGGTCTCGTTCCAGGACAGCACCTCGTCGAAGCGGCCCCGGAGCCTTTCGAAGCCCGGCATCTCGTCCAGGGCGGGGGTCGTCTCCGGAACGGCCGAGTTGTTGCTGACCAGCAGCATCCGGCGGTCCGCGAGCGGGAAGCGGCCGCTGTCCAGCGCCGCCGCGAGGGTCACGGCTCCGTAGAGCGTGGAGGCGTAGAAGAGCTGGGTGGTACGGGGGAGGGGTGTGGTCATCAGGCGACAGCCCCCGTGGGTGCCGGCTTGGTGGGCTGCTTGCGGAGCACCGGGCTGAGCCGCTGGACGCGGCGGACACGGCGCACCCGGGACGCCCGCTCGACGTCCATCGAGCCCAGCGCCTCCCGCACGATGTCCTGGGGCATCCTGTTCAGTGCCTGCGCGCTCATCGCGCGCAATTTCCGGGCCACGGCCGGCTCGTACCTCTCCGACGATCCCAGATGATGGGAAATGAGCGCGCAATATGTGCGCACGGCTTTGGGCAACAACTGTTCGGAATCCGGATCCTCTGCCGTTTCCTCGATCACCTGGTCGAATGCTCTGATGAAATCGAGCTGACGAATATCGCCGATCTGTGTGAGTGACGAGTCGATGCCGCGCCGGTAGAAGACTCCGAGCAGACTCACCGCGGCGAAGGATTCCGCCTCACGGTGCAACCGCCAGATCCACGGCCGGTCCTCCGCCGTCCGCAGCCCGTCGGTGAAGTGCAGCAGCCCGCGGTCGAGCAGCGTGCGCCGGTAGACACCGGCCCAGGCCATCGGATAGTCGACGGAGGTGGTGCGGTCGGCGGGCAGGATCGCCTCGCGCGGCCGCAGCACCTCGTCCCTGCGGCTGACCGGGGCCCGGGTCACCCTGCGGTCGCGGCCGGTGCAGCGTACGTGGTCGGTGCGGAGGAAGTCGGTGCCGAGCCCCTCGATCGCGGCGACGAGTTCGGCGAGATAGCCGGGCGCCAGCCAGTCGTCACCGTCGAGGAAGGTGAGGAACTCACCTCGGGCCGCGTCGAGTCCGCTGTTGCGGGCGGTGGCAAGACCGCCGTTGCGCTCCTGCCGGATCAGCACCGCGCCGGGAAGTTCGCGCTCCGCGCGCTCCAGGCTCTCCCGGGTGCCGTCCGTGGAACAGTCGTCGACAAGGACGAACTCGAAGTCGGCCCGCGCGTTCGCGTGCAGACTTCTGAGGGCGTCGGACGCATACGGCAGCACGTTGTAGAACGGCACGATGACGGAGAGCTTGACCACTCACCGGACACTAAGCGCGGGGCTGTCATGCGCCCTGACTCCGGGGCGGACAGCGGGTGAACAAGGTGCGGCGGAATTGTTAACCGGTCAGGCTCCTGGGCCTTTTCCCGTTTCGGCGGCCCGCTGTTAACCATTTGTTGCTGCCCAGTTGGGCCGCCGAGCGAAATGCCTTTCTAACGTCCTCGACGTGCCATCACGTACCAGTAGCGAGACCCTGCGCGTCGCCGTGCTCGCCGACTCCGACACCCGGTGGAAGTGGGGTGCGCTCACCGCACGCCGGATCACCACGACGGGCACCGCGCTCACCGGATTCCTGCTGCGAGGCCGGGCGACACCCACCGCACGCCAGCTCGCCGAGGTCGGCGTCACGGCGGACGCCCTTCGCGAGGTGACCGGCGCCGAGTTCCTCCGGGCCGTGCGGGACGAGGGGTACGACGTGGTCGTCCTCGCTCTCGTCGGCGGCGCCGTGCAGGCCCTGCTGCACGGACTGGCCGCGCTGCGGCTGCCGCGCAGGCCGGTGCTGGTCACCGGCTATGTCGGGGTGGTCTACGAGAAGCTGGCCGACGGACTGCTGCTGAGGCATGGCGCCGATGTCGTCCTGGCCAACTCCCGCCATGACGCTGACCGATTCCGCGCGGTGTACGAGGGCGTCGGCGCCGATGCCTCGGCGGTGACCGAGGCCGCGCTGCCGTTCCTCGGTGGGGCGCCGTACCGGCGCGACGCAGGCCACGACGACCGCGAAGTGGGGCGCGACACCGTGGTGTTCGCGGCCCAGCCGTCCGTGCCGGAGACCCGGGCCGAGCGCATGTACCTGCTGTGCAGGCTCACCGAGCACGCCCGCCGGCACCCGCACCGTGAGGTGCTGCTGAAGCTGCGCTCCAAGCCCGGCGAACACACCACGCACCTGGAGGAACTCCCCTACCAGAAGCTGGCGGACAGGCTCCCCGGCGGGCTGCCGCCCAACGTCCGCCTGGTGTACGGGAACATGGGCGAGGTCCTCGACCGGACCGATCTGCTCATCACGGTCTCGTCGACGGCCGCCCTCGAAGCGCTGCACCGCCGCATCCCGACGGCGGTCCTCACCGACTTCGGCGTCCGCGAGGCACTCGGCAACCACCACTTCCTCGGCTCCGGGCTGCTCACCTCCTGGGACGCGCTCGACGGCGGCCACCTGCCCCGGCCGGACGAACGATGGCTGGACAGGCAGGGCGTCGCGGCCGACGGCGCGTACGAGAGCGCCTTCGACGCGGCGCGGGAGCGGGTCGCCGAGCTGCTCGACCGGCCGGAACTCCCGCCGGTCGACCCGTACTACACGGCTGCCACCGCGCCTGGATACCTGCCCGGCATCCTCGCCCGACACCACCTCGCCCCCGACGGCACCCCGCTGCCCGTCGCCGCCCCGGCGACCGAACCGGCCGGTGTGCGCCGGCTGGTGCGCGACGCGGTACGAGGCGCGGCGCGTGGCGCGTACCGCCACGGCGTGCAGCGCGTCGCCCCCGTCATCCGCCGCATGGGCGCGCTGTGACCCCCCTGAAGGCATCGAAGGAGCCCTCCGCCATGTCGCCGTCCACCGTTCTCGCCGTGATCCCCGCCAGGGGCGGTTCCAAAGGCGTCCCCGCGAAGAACCTGGCCCGGGTGGGCGGGGTCCCACTGGTGGCCCGGGCGGTGCGGGCCTGCCTCGGGGCGCGCCTGGTCACGCATGTCGTGGTGTCCACCGATGACGCCGCGATCGCGGACGCGGCCCGGGCCGCAGGCGCCGAAGTCGTACGGCGTCCGCTGCTCATCGCGGGAGACAAGGCCACCAGCGAGTCCGCCGTGCTGCACGCGATGGACGCCCATGCGGCGGTCCATGGCCGCCCGATCGCCGTGGCGCTGCACGTCCAGTGCACCAGCCCCTTCCTGACCAGCGAGGACGTGGACGGTGTCGCGTCGGCGGTGATCGTGGGAGGCGCGGACACGGCCGTCACGGTCGCGCCCTTCCACGGCTTCGTCTGGCGCCGCACCGGGGGAGCGGTTCAGGCACAGCCGGAGGACGGCGAGGGCGTCAACCACGACAGGTCCTGCCGCCCGCGCCGCCAGGACCGTCCCGAGGACTTCCTGGAGACCGGGGCCGCCTACGCCATGGAGGCCGCCGGCCTCCGTACCCACGGCCACCGCTTCTTCGGCCGGACCGCGCTGGTCGAGACCGACCCCGCGCGGGTACTCGAGATCGACGATCCGCATGACCTGGCCCGCGCCCGCGCGCTCGCGCCGCTGCTCGACCCGGCGCCCCTGCCGACCCGCGCGGACGTCGACGCCGTGGTCCTCGACTTCGACGGCACCCAGACCGACGACCGCGTACTGATCGACGCGGACGGCCGTGAACTCGTCGCCGTGCACCGGGGGGACGGTCTCGGTGTCGCCGCGCTACGCCGCGCGGGCCTCAAGCTGCTGATCCTCTCCACCGAGCAGAACCCCGTGGTCGCCGCACGCGCCCGGAAGCTCAACATCCCCGTGCTGCACGGCGTCGACCGCAAGGACCTCGCACTCAAGGAGTGGTGCGAGGAGCAGTCGATCCCGCCCGAGCGGGTCCTCTACGCCGGAAACGACGTCAACGACCTGCCCTGCTTCGGGCTCGCCGGCTGGCCCGTGGCCGTCGCGAGCGCCCACGAATCCGTACGGGCCGCCGCCCGCGCGGTCACCACCACACCGGGTGGCGCCGGCGCCATCCGTGAGATCGCCGCCTGGCTCCTCGGCCCCGGCCTCACCGACACCTCCTCCCCCGACACCCCGAGCACCCCTGCCTCCACGCTCAACAACCCGATCCCGTAAGGAACCCCGCATGAACTCCCGTCTGCGCGTCCTCGGCGGCAAGATCGCCGGCCCCGGCCACCCCGTCTACATCACCGGCGAGATCGGTATCAATCACAACGGCGACCTGGAGAACGCCTTCGCGCTCATCGACGCGGCCGCCGACGCCGGCTGTGACGCGGTCAAGTTCCAGAAGCGCACCCCGGAGATCTGCACCCCGCGCGACCAGTGGGACATCGAGCGCGACACCCCCTGGGGCCGGATGACGTACATCGACTACCGGCACCGCGTCGAGTTCGGTGAGGACGAGTACGGCGCCATCGCCGAGCACTGCGCGAAGCGCGGTATCGACTGGTTCGCCTCCCCGTGGGACGCCGAAGCCGTCGCGTTCCTCGAGAAGTTCGACGTACCGGCCCACAAGGTCGCTTCCGCCTCGCTCACGGACGACGACCTGCTGCGCGCCCTGCGTGCCACCGGCAGGACGGTCATCCTGTCCACCGGGATGTCGACGCCGAAGCAGATCCGGCACGCCGTCGAGGTGCTCGGAAGCGACAGCATCCTGCTCTGCCACGCCACCTCGACCTATCCGTCCAAGGCCGAGGAGCTCAACCTGCGTGTGATCAACACCCTGATGCGGGAGTACCCGAACGTCCCGATCGGCTACTCCGGCCACGAGACCGGTCTCCAGACCACGCTGGCGGCCGTGGCACTCGGCGCCGCGTTCGTGGAGCGTCACATCACCCTCGACCGCGCCATGTGGGGCTCCGACCAGGCCGCGTCCGTCGAGCCCGGTGGTCTCCAGCGCCTGGTCCGCGACATCCGCACCATCGAGACTGCTCTCGGTGACGGGGTCAAGAAGGTGTACGAGTCCGAGCTCGCCCCGATGAAGAAGCTGCGACGCTTCACGGGCGTCGTCGCCGAGACCGAGCAGGCCGGCGGCGCCGAGCAGGCCGGCCGGTCCCACCAGCTCGAAACGGTCGCGGTCTGACGACCATGGACCTCGCCTTCGTCGAGAGCCCGGTCCAGCTCCTGAACGTCCTGGAGTGGGCCCACACCAGGACGTCCGGCCTGCTGCACGGCATTCCGGCGCAGCCGAAAGGACCGGGCTCGGCCGGAAGCGGCGGGACGGCACACGCGCTCACCGTGGTCGTGCTGTCCCCCACCGACCCCATGTCGCGCGGTCAGCTGCGCCGGATGGCGGAGCTCGCCCGCGACGAAGGCGTCACGGTCCGCTGGCAGGAGGCGCGCGCTCCGGGAGCCGGCGCGCCCCTGCGCACGGTCCGGGAACTGGCGCCCCTGCTGCGCGGGGCGCGGCGGGTCGTCGTGGGCGATCCCTTCTCGCGCTATGTGCAGCTGCTGCTGACCCTGGTGGGCACCAAGGACCTGACGGTCGTGGACGACGGCACCGCCACCATGGAGTACGTCGCCCAGGTGGCCAGGGGCGAGCGCCTGGTGCGCTGGCACCGCCGCGGGCGGCGGGGGGCGCGAGAGCTGGCGCTGGCGCCGGTCTCCGCCGTCGCGCGCCGCAGGCTCTCGCCGTCGACCGCCCGCGAGGTCGAGGTGTTCACCGCGATGCCCGTGGACCCACCGGAGGGGATCCGGGTGAGAGCCAACGCCTTCGCCTGGACCCGCACCCGTTTCGGCCCGCCGCGCCTTACCCGGGGTGCCGACCTGGTCGGCACCTCGCTGGTGGAGACGGGCGTGGTCGACCCGGGACGGTACGAGGAGGCCGTCGCCGCGCTCGCGGCGCGGCACGGGGCCACCCGCTACTTCGCCCACCGCCGCGAGAGCACCGGGAAGCTGCGCCGGCTCGCCGCCCGCACCGGCCTGGAGATCGTGCGCCCGGATCTGCCGCTGGAGCTGATCGCACGGCGCGGCCCGATCGGACGTACGGTCCTGAGCTTTCCCTCGACCGTCGTGCACACCCTGCCGCTGGCCCTCGCGGGTACGGACGTGGCGGTCGCGGCATGCGACATTCCGCCCGAGTGGCTCAGGGAGACCGCCTCACCGCGCGCCCAGGGCTTTCTCGCGGGAGTCACGGGCACCGCCCGTGGTGTGCACCGCATCGGGGCCCCTGCCTGACGGGCCCGGCGACACCGGGCACGTGTGCCTGGTGTCCACATCGCGGGCCGCACGATGCCGAATCGCGTGAGCTTACCCACACGGGGGGACGGCTATGCGTCGCCAGGCGTGGTTTCTTTCCCCTATCGGCTGAACTTTTGTTGATCTCGAGTTAGTTGGGACGCGAGCTGGCCTACCCTTCAACGGGTGAGCCAGTTGATGTCCCGTGACCCTGATGCCGACCTGACCGGCGCAGTCCGACTGCCCGGCACACTGCCCGACGCCCTGCGCACGGAACTGATCCACTTCCGCCGGGACCTGCACATGCACCCGGAGCTGGGGAACCAGGAGTTCCGTACCACCGCCGCGATCAAGGCGCGGCTCGAGGCGGCGGGGCTGCGGCCCCAGGTGCTGGCGACCGGCACGGGACTCATCTGCGACGTGGGCACCTGGGACGGTGTCCGCCCCATGCTCGCCCTGCGCGCCGACATCGACGCCCTGCCCATCCCGGACACCAAGGCCGGGGTCCCGTACCGCTCGACCGTCCCGGACCGCGCCCACGCCTGCGGCCACGACGTGCACACCACCGCCGTGCTCGGTGCCGGTCTCGTACTCGCCGAGCTCGACCGGCAGGGCCTGCTGCCCCATCCCGTGCGGCTGCTCTTCCAGCCCGCCGAGGAGGTGCTCCCGGGTGGCGCCGCCGACGCGATCGCGTCCGGGGCGCTGGACGGGGTCGGCGGGATCATCGCGGTGCACTGCGACCCCCGGGTCGACGCGGGCCGGATCGGGCTGCGGGTCGGGCCCATCACCTCCGCCTGCGACCGGCTGGAGGTCACCCTCGACGGACCGGGCGGCCACACCGCCCGTCCGCACCTCACCACGGACCTGGTCACCGCGGCGGCGAAGGTCGTCACCGAGGTTCCCGCGGTGCTGGCCCGACGCGTCGACGCCCGCGCCGGCCTCGCCCTGACCTGGGGGCGTATCGAATCCGGCCACGCCTGCAATGTCATCCCGCAGCACGCGGAGCTGGCCGGCACCGTGCGCTGCCTGGACCTGCACGCCTGGCGGGACGCCCCCGACCTGGTGCACGCGGCGATCGACGAGGTGGCCACGCTGCACCGGGCCAAGTCGCAGATCAACTACATCCGCGGGGTGCCCCCCGTGGTCAACGACCCCGTGGTGACCGAGCTGCTGCACGATGCCCATGCCGCGCGCCGGGGCGTGTCGGCGATCGAGGACACCGAGCAGAGCCTCGGCGGCGAGGACTTCTCCTGGTATCTGGAGCATGTGCCGGGCGCGATGGCCCGGCTCGGGGTGCGCCCGCCGGGGTCCGCTGCCAGGCTTGACCTGCACAGGGGGGATTTCGATGTGGACGAGGAGGCGATCCGTGCGGGTGTGGAGCTGTTCACGGCCGCTGCCCTGCTCGACGCACGGCGGTCCTAGGGCGTGTTTCGAAAGTCCCGCCTGCCCCGCGACGCCTGGCACGCACGCTCGCAGCGTTGTCGGAATCGCCCAAGTACGCCCAGTACGAGGGCGACCCTCCGCCTTGCGATCGCACGCACCAGACGCCGCGGTGCCCGCCCTTCGGGCGGACGGCGCTACTTTCGAAACACGCCCTAGGTCCTGTCCGGGCGGTCCTGGCCCCCGCTCGCGGGGTGAGCTGCCGGGTGGTGCGTGCCACAGGAAACGCGCAGGTCTCCCTGTGCTTCGACAAGGCTGCACGGGGCGTCATCCCGCCCAGTTTTCGGACACCGTTCGTAACCGGACAGTTCATCTGAGGTTCGTCCTACGCGACGATCCGATAACGGCTGTCGAACACGTCTTTACCTGACATCTACGCGCGTTACGATCGCGGAAAACCAGCGCCGGAAGTGGCGCTTTCGGTCAGGTTTAGAAGGAGCCTCCCAGTGCGCCGGATCACCAGGATCGCCACCGTGGGCATCGCGTCCGCGGCTCTTGCACTGTCCGCCACCGCGTGTGGCGGCAAGAAGTCGTCCGACGCGGGCGCGGACAGCGGTAGCAGCGGCAAGCAGATCAAGGCCGCTCTCGCCTACGACATCGGTGGCCGCGGCGACCAGTCGTTCAACGACGCTGCCTTCGCGGGCCTCGAGAAGGCCGAGAAGGACCTCGGCGCCAAGGGCACCGAGGCCGAGCCCAGCGAGGGCGAGGGCGACCCCGACAAGGTCCAGCGCCTGACCGCGCTCGCCCGCGCCGGCAACAACCCGGTGATCGGTGTCGGCTTCGCGTATGCCACGGCCATCGCCGAGGTCGCCCCGAAGTTCCCGAAGACCACCTTCGGCCTGATCGACGACACCTCGAAGACCGGCAAGAACATCGCCAACCTGGTCTTCAACGAGGAGCAGGGCTCGTACCTGGCCGGCGTCGCCGCCGCCAAGGTCACCAAGTCCAACACCGTCGGCTTCATCGGTGGCGTCGAGACCCCGCTGATCAAGAAGTTCGAGGCGGGCTTCGTCCAGGGCGTCAAGGACACCAAGAAGGGCGTCAACGTCAAGGTCCAGTACCTGACGCAGCCGCCGGACTTCGGTGGCTTCTCCAAGCCCGACCTGGGCAAGGCCGCGGCTGAGGGCCAGATCGACGCGGGCGCCGACGTGGTCTACGCCGCCGCCGGTCTCGCCGGCTCCGGCTCGATCGAGGCCGCCGCCAAGGCCAAGAAGTGGGCCGTCGGCGTCGACTCCGACCAGTACAGCCAGAAGGGCCTGTCGGCCTACAAGGAGCACATCCTCACCTCGGTGACCAAGGACGTCTCCGGCGCCGTCTACAACCTGATCAAGTCGGTCAAGGACGGCAAGCCGCAGTCCGGCGAGATCCGCTACGGCCTCGACAAGGACGGCGTGGGCCTGGCCACCTCGAACCCGGCCTACACCAAGCTGTCCGATGTGACCGCCGCCGTCGAGAAGGCGAAGGCCGACATCATCGCCGGTAAGATCACGGTCAAGACCGCTCCGTAACGAGCGGCTCTGACCTTGGGGCCCCAAAACCCCGGTCCGATGGGTCCGGAGAGTGCTGGAGACAGCACTCTCCGGACCCCGGATCAGGTTCTGGCCAAGGCTTTTTGCTCTTTGGTACTGCTACGCGCGTAGAACACTCTCCGGCGCGATAATTTCGCTCCACCCCCTGCTCGCGACAGCCTCCTTGCCCTGCCCGCTCCCTCTCTCGCCAAGGAGAGTGCGTCATCAACGCGTCCAGTCCGTCAACGCCGCCGGCTGTAGAACTGCGCGGCATCACCAAGCGCTTCCCCGGCGTCGTCGCCAACCACGACATCGACATCACGATCCGCAAGGGCACGGTCCACGCTCTTGTCGGTGAGAACGGTGCCGGCAAGTCGACCCTGATGAAGATCCTCTACGGCATGCAGAAGCCGGACGAGGGCACGATCACGGTCGACGGCACCCAGGTCAGCTTCCACAGCCCTGCCGACGCCATCGCGGCCGGCATCGGCATGGTGCACCAGCACTTCATGCTGGCCGACAACCTCACGGTGCTGGAGAACGTCGTCCTCGGCGGCGAGAAGCTCTACGGCATCGGTGCCAAGGCGCGTAAGAAGATCAAGGAGATCTCGGACGCGTACGGGCTCAACGTCCGTCCCGACGTCCTGGTCGAGCAGCTCGGTGTCGCCGAGCGCCAGCGCGTGGAGATCCTCAAGGTCCTCTACCGGGGTGCCCGCACCCTGATCCTCGACGAGCCGACCGCCGTGCTCGTCCCGCAGGAGGTCGACGCGCTCTTCGACAACCTCCGCGAGCTCAAGGCCGAGGGCCTCACCGTCATCTTCATCTCCCACAAGCTGGGCGAGGTGCTGTCCGTCGCCGACGACATCACCGTCATCCGCCGTGGCACCACGGTCGGCACCGCCGACCCGCGCACCACCACGCCCAGGCAGCTCGCGGAGCTGATGGTCGGCAGCGAACTGCCCTCGCCGGAGACCCGTGAGTCCACGGTCACCGATGTGCCGATGCTCAAGGTGAACGACCTGCGGCTGGCCGAGACCGACCCCGAGGGCATCGTCCGCGAGGTCCTCGGCGGCATCAGCTTCACCATCCACAAGGGCGAGGTCATGGGCATCGCCGGTGTGGAGGGCAACGGCCAGACCGAGCTGATCGAGGCCCTGATGGGCATGCGCGACCCGGACGGCGGTGTGATCACCCTCGGCGGCGCCGACATCTCGCACGTCCCGACCCGCAAGCGCCGTGAGGACGGCATCGGCTACATCCCCGAGGACCGCCACCGGCACGGTCTGCTGCTGGAGTCCCCGCTCTGGGAGAACCGTATCCTCGGCCATGTGACCGAGCGCCCCAACAGCAAGCGGGGCGTGCTCGACCTCAAGGCCGTGCGCAAGGACACCGAGCGGATCGTGCGTGAGTACGACGTCCGCACGCCCGGTATCGAGGTCACCGCGGCCTCCCTGTCCGGCGGCAACCAGCAGAAGCTGATCGTCGGCCGCGAGATGAGTCACAACCCCAAGCTGCTCATCGCCGCCCACCCCACCCGCGGTGTGGACGTCGGCGCTCAGGCGCAGATCTGGGACCAGATCCGTGAGGCCCGTCGTGAAGGCCTGGCGGTGCTGCTGATCTCCGCCGACCTGGACGAGCTCATCGGGCTCTCCGACACCCTGCGGGTGATGTACCGCGGCCGTCTGGTCGCGGACGCCGACCCCGCCACGATCACTCCGGAGGAGCTGGGCTCGGCCATGACCGGCGCTGCCACCGGCCACCTTGAGCACGACGAGAACGGTGAGGGCCGATGAAGAAGTTCGACAAGGACCGGCTGCTCCTGGGCATCGCCGGGCCGGCGCTCGCCCTGGTCGTGGCCTTCCTGCTGACCACGGTGGTGCTGGTGGTCTCGGGCCTCGACCCCTTCCAGCCGTACGCGCTGATGGTCGACCAGATCGAGTACACCGATGTGCAGGTCCTGGTCCTCAACCAGACCGGCATCTACTACCTCGCCGCGCTCGCCGTAGCCATCGGCTTCCGGATGAACCTCTTCAACATCGGCGTCGACGGCCAGTACCGCCTCGCGGTCATGATGGCGGCCGTCGTCGGTGCGGCGGTGGACCTGCCCGGTCCGCTGCACATCCTGCTGATCGTGATCGTCGCGATGCTCGTCGGCGCCCTCTGGGCCGGTATCGCGGGCATCCTGAAGACCACCCGCGGGGTCAGCGAGGTCGTCTCCACGATCATGCTGAACGCCATCGCGACCAGCCTGATCGCCTGGATGATCCTGCCCGCCAACTTCGGTGTGCAGGAGAAGGGCTCCAACGACCTGACCACCGGCATGATCGCCGAGTCCGCCTGGTTCCCGGGTCTGGAGCTCGAAGGCGGCACGGTCTACGGCTTCACGTTCATCGCCTTCGCGCTCGGCATCGTCTACTGGTTCGTGCTCAACCGCACGCGCTTCGGCTTCGACCTGCGCGCCACCGGCGCCAGCCAGTCCGCGGCCCAGGCGAGCGGTGTCAACGCCAAGAAGATGGTCATGACCGCGATGCTGATCTCCGGCGCGGTCGCGGGTCTGTCGGGCATGCCGATGCTGCTGGGCCAGACCCACACCTACAGCCTGAGCTTCCCGGTCGGTGTCGGCTTCACCGCCATCACCATCGCCCTGCTGGGCCGTAACAGCCCCCTCGGAATCTTCTTCGCCGCCCTGCTCATCGCCTTCCTGGAGAAGACGGCCGAGGGCCTCGGCCTTGAGGGCTACCCGAAGGAGATCGCGATGATCATGCAGGGTCTCATCGTGATCGCCGTCGTCGTCTCCTACGAACTCGTCCGCCAGTACGGGCTTCGCCGCCAGCAGCAGAAGGTCGGCGAGGAGCTTGCCGCTCAGGCTGCCCGTAAGAAGAAGGAGGGGGCCGCGGCATGAGCGAGTCCACCAGCACCGTCTCGGCCGCGGCGATCGCGCCGAAGAAGAACGGCGGAAGCCGCAAGCTGTCCCTGCCCGTGATCATGCTGATCATCGCGGGCGGTCTCGCGCTGTTCTCGCTGGTCCGGGTGATCAGCGGGGCCAACGACCTCACCTCCGTCGGTCAGGTCTCCGGCGCGCTCCAGCTCGCCGTGCCTATCGGTCTCGCCGGTCTCGGCGGTCTGTGGGCCGAGCGGGCCGGTGTGGTCAACATCGGCCTCGAGGGCATGATGATCCTCGGCACCTGGTTCGGCGCCTGGGCGGGCTACCAGTGGGGCCCGTGGACCGGCGTGATGCTCGGTATCGTCGGCGGCGCGATCGGCGGTCTGCTGCATGCGATCATGACGGTGACGTTCAACGTCAACCACATCGTCTCCGGTGTGGCCATCAACATCCTCGCCGTCGGTGTCACCCGCTACATCTCGGAGTTCACCTTCGCCGAGGCCGAGGGCGGCTCCTCCAAGCAGTCCCCGCGTATCGAACGGATCCCGGACATCACCGTCCCCGGGCTGTCCGACGCACTGGGCGATCTCCAGGCCAAGCACTGGTTCTTCGTGTCCGACCTCGCCGGAGTGCTCGGCGGTCTGGTCACCAACCTGTCGGTGCTGACCGTCGTCGCCATCCTCCTCGTCCCCGCGACCTGGTGGATCCTGTGGCGCACCGGCTTCGGACTGCGGCTGCGGTCCTGCGGTGAGAACCCCGTCGCCGCCGAGTCCCTCGGCGTCAACGTCTACAAGTACAAGTACATCGCCGTGATCGTCTCCGGCGGGATGGCCGGCCTCGGCGGCGCCTTCCTCGCGATCGTCTCCACGGGCATCTACCAGGAGGGCCAGACCGGTGGCCGCGGTTACATCGGTCTCGCCGCGATGATCTTCGGTAACTGGATGCCGGGCGGACTGGCGCTGGGCGCCGGGCTCTTCGGCTTCACCGACAGCCTCAAGCTGCGCGGTGGCGCGGAGAACGTCCACGCCATGCTGCTGCTGCTGGCGATCCTGCTGGTGCTGGCCTTCGCCTGGCAGCTCTACAAGAAGAAGCACTGGCAGGCCGCGATCTGCCTGGGCGTCTCCGCCCTGATGTTCGCCTGGTACGCGCTGACGAGCACGCTGCCCAGCCAGTTCGTGGACGCGGCGCCCTACGTCACCACGCTGCTGGTACTGGCGTTGTCGGCACAACGCCTGCGTATGCCAAAGGCGGACGGAATGCCCTATAAGAAGGGCCAGGGCAAGTGACCTCCGCGTCCTCCCTGGGCCACGACGCCGCCGACGCCTTCGACTGGGAGGCCCTGCGGGAGGTGGCGCGGGACGCGATGTCCCGTGCGTACGCCCCCTACTCGGGCTACCCGGTCGGAGCCGCGGCCCGCGTCGACGACGGCCGCACGGTCGCCGGGTGCAACGTCGAGAACGCCTCGTACGGGCTCGGGCTCTGCGCCGAGTGCGGCCTGGTCTCGCAGCTCCAGGCCACCGGTGGCGGCCGGCTCACGCACTTCACCTGTGTGGACGGCAACGGCGACGTACTGATGCCGTGCGGGCGCTGCCGTCAGCTGCTGTACGAGTTCGGTGGGCCCGGTCTGCTGCTGGAGACCGCCAAGGGCGTTCTCACGCTGGCCGAGATGCTGCCCCTGGCCTTCGGGCCTGAGCAGCTGGGCCCGGAGAAACTCGGTTAGACCGGCCCCTCCGCTCCCCCAAGCGGAGGGGCCGCGGCACTTCTCGACACTCTCGAAACCTCCGTACCTCTGCTTCTGTATCTCCCGCACCACCCTGGTTCGTACCGGAAGGACCCCTCAGCACATGGACGCCATCTCCGTCATCCGCACCAAGCGCGAGCGAGGCGAGCTCACCCCCGAGCAGATCGACTGGGTCATCGACGCGTACACCCGTGGCGAGGTCGCCGACGAGCAGATGTCGGCACTGGCCATGGCCATCCTGCTCAACGGTATGAACCGGGCCGAGATCGCCCGCTGGACCGCCGCGATGATCGCGTCCGGCGAGCGCATGGACTTCTCCTCGCTGTCCCGCCCGACCGCCGACAAGCACTCCACCGGCGGCGTCGGCGACAAGATCACGCTGCCGCTCGCCCCGCTCGTGGCCGCCTGCGGCGCGGCCGTGCCGCAGCTCTCCGGCCGCGGTCTGGGCCACACCGGCGGCACCCTGGACAAGCTGGAGTCCATCCCCGGCTGGCGGGCCCTGCTGTCCAACGAGGAGATGCTGAACGTCCTCGACACCACCGGCGCGGTCATCTGCGCGGCCGGTGACGGGCTCGCCCCGGCCGACAAGAAGCTCTACGCGCTGCGCGATGTCACCGGCACCGTCGAGGCCATCCCGCTGATCGCCTCCTCGATCATGTCGAAGAAGATCGCCGAGGGCACCGGTTCACTGGTCCTGGACGTCAAGGTCGGCTCCGGCGCCTTCATGAAGACCATCGAGAACGCGCGTGAGCTTGCCTCCACGATGGTGGGTCTCGGCACCGACCACGGGGTCAGGACCGTCGCCCTGCTCACCGACATGTCCACCCCGCTCGGCCTCACCGCGGGCAACGCGCTGGAGGTCCGCGAGTCCGTCGAGGTGCTCGCGGGCGGCGGCCCCCAGGACGTCATCGACCTCACCGTGGCGCTGGCCAGGGAGATGCTTGACGCGGCCGGCATCAAGGACGCCGACCCGGCGAAGGCACTCGCCGACGGCTCCGCGATGGACGTCTGGCGCCGCATGATCGCCGCTCAGGGCGGCGACCCGGACGCCGAGCTCCCCGTGGCCCGTGAGCAGCATGTGATCACCGCCCCGTCGTCGGGTGTCCTCACCCGCCTCGACGCCTACGGTGTCGGCGTCGCAGCCTGGCGTCTCGGCGCGGGCCGCGCCCGCAAGGAGGACCCGGTGCAGGCGGGCGCGGGCATCGAACTGCACGCCAAGCCCGGCGAGCCGGTGACCGCGGGCCAGCGCCTGATGACGCTGCACACGGACACCCCGGAGAAGTTCGAGTACGCCCTGGAGTCCCTGGAGGGCTCGTTCGACATCGCCTCCTCGGACACGGAGTTCACGGCGAACCCGATCGTGCTGGACCGCATCGCGTGATCTGAGGCGGGCGGGGTCGCAGCGCCCGCGGCCGCTTCGGGTGAACGGGACCGGTGGACCCCACCGGTCCCGTTCCGCGTGCTGGGGTGCTGGCCTGCTGAGGCTGAGGCACCGGCAGAGGAGACCGCCTTCAGCGGCGGGTGTCCCGCTGTCCCTCGTGCCGGACCGCAGGCACTCCGGCCGCGATGAGTTGTCGCCCCCACGCCGGTCAGATCCCGTGTGGACAGCAATCGGCAGCCCCTCGTACTGGAACTGACCGGCCGCGTCACCCCGGCCGATGTGCTGCTGCTGTGTGCCTGGCTGAAGGCCGACGCCGAGGCCTGGGGCGGGCCGGGGGAAGCCGTCTGCGACGCCGCGGGGCTCACCGTGGCCGACCTGACCGCGGTCGAGGCCATCGTCCGGCTGCGGCTCACGGCCCGGCGCCTCGGGTGGGAGCTGCGGCTGTGCAACGCCGGACCGGAGCTGATCGGGTTGCTGGAACTGGTCGGTCTGGGCGAGGCCCTCCTCAACCCTCCGCCTCCGCACTGAGCCGCTCGGGCAGCCCGAACAGCGGGAACCAGCGCTCGGTGTCCAGGAAGAAGTCCATCCCGCCGACCTTGCCCTCCCTGACCTCCAGGACGATCAGGGCCCAGGGCTCGTATCCCTCGCCCGACCGGCTCGGGTGGTACTGCGCGAAGGCCGGGGAGCCGTTGGCCACGGTCGGCAGGAGGCGGGAGCCACGGCAGGCCTCGCCGACGCCCAGCATCCAGCCGACGATGTCGTCATGACCGCGCAGCCACAGGTCGTACGGCGGCATGGACATGGTGGCGTCCTCGTGCAGCAGCGCGGTCAGCGCCTTCATGTCGTAGCCCTCGAAGGCCGCGACGTAGCGCTCCAGCAGCCGCTGCTGCTCCTCGTCCAACGGATCGGCCCGATCGGACGCCGTGGGCGACTGCTCCGCGAGGGTGGCGCGGGCACGCTGGAGGGCGCTGTTGACCGAGGCGACGGAGGTGCCCAGCAGCTCGGCGACCTCCGCCGCCTTCCAGGCCAGCACCTCCCGCAGGATGAGCACGGCACGCTGCCTGGGCGGCAGATGCTGGAGCGCCGCGACGAACGCGAGCCGGATGGACTCCCGCTCGACGGTCCGGTCGGCCGGATCGGCCACCGAAGGCAGCACCCGCCCGTCCGGCACCGGCTCCAGCCAGGTGAGCTCCGGACGGGCGTGGAGCTGGGCCTGGGCCACCGGGGTCGGCGCGGACAGGTCCATCGGGCGGGCCCGGCGACTGCCCGCGCTCTGCATGTCCAGGCAGACGTTGGTCGCGATCCGGTACAGCCAGGAGCGCAGGGAGGATCTGCCCTCGAACTTCTCGAGGCCCTTCCAGGCGCGCACCATCGTGTCCTGCACGGCGTCCTCCGCCTCGAAGGCGGAGCCCAGCATGCGGTAGCAGTAACCGGTCAGCTCCGTGCGGTATCCCTCAAGCCGGGAGTCCAGATCCTGCGTCATCAGGTCCACCCCTGTCGCCGGTCCGTACAAGATCTTCGGACGCTACAGGAGGGGGCTGACAACGGAGGTTCAGGTCCCGGGCTTGCGCCCGTACACGTGGACGTCGTCCCCGTTCTTCAGCAGGTTCCAGTACGCCTTCGCGTCCGCCGGCCGCATGTTGACGCAGCCGCCCGAGCCAGGTGGGTTGTACATGCTCTTGGTGACCGAGTGGAAGGCCTGCCCACCGTCGAAGAACTGCGAGTACGGCATCCACACCTTGTAGAGCGTCGACCAGTGCTTGATGCTGCGGTAGTAGACCTTCTTCGCCCCGGTCCTGGTCTCCGCGCCGTCCCGCCCGGTGCGTACCGGCACCGGCCCGTACTTCAGCTTCGCCCCGTCCTGTATCCAGCTGAGCTGCCGGGTGAGGTCGACACAGGCGATGCGCCCCTTGTTCGTCGGGCACGCCCCGGACTTGTTCGGGTTGGTGCCCGCGGCCCGCTGGGCGAGGATCGTGTTCATCGTGCGCCAGGTGACCGGTCCCGCGTAGCCGATCGTCGGGGTGATCGCGTGCCAGCGCTGGAACGTCTGGATCGCCTTGCAGTCGGCGGGGGACTGCCGCCCGTCGACGGGGCGGCCCATGAACTTCTCGACCTGCTTCTGGTACGGCCCTGTCGATGTGGTGCAGGACGCCGCCTGGGCGGGGGCGGCGCCGAGTGAGAGGGTCAGGGGCACCAGCAGCCCACTGATGCCCACGGCTGCGATGGTCCGTCTCCGGCCCGTTCTCGCACGCTCGGTTCCACGTTCACGTTCCACGGTTACCAACTCCCCAGTACGCGCGCTGCGGTTGCTCTGACCTATGCGACGCGTACGGGGGGCCGGCGGTTGTGGTATTTACGAACGGATTTCGGCGAACACCGGTCTCCGGCCCGGGTTCCGGCCCAGCCGCCGGCGCTGCTCGCGCTGCTGCGCGGCACGGGCCGCGTACGACCCGTACAGCGTGACCGATACGACGCCGAGCACGGCCAGCAGCCCGAGCAGCACCGTCCCGGCCCAGCCACCGGAGTGGAAGGCGATCGCCCCGAGCGTGCCGCCCGCGCTGCTGCCCAGGTAGTACGCCGACTGGTACAGCGCGGAGGCCTGGGCGCGGCCGGTCTTCGCGGTGCGGCTCACCGAGGAGGAGGCGACGGCGTGGCCGGCGAAGAAGCCCGCGGTGATCAGCACCAGGCCGGTCAGCACGGCGGTCAGCGAGTCCGCGAGCGAGAGCAGCAGACCCCCCGTCGTGGTCCCGACCGCGAGGTACAGCGCACCGCGCCGGCCGAGGCGGCCGACCAGCTTGCCCGCCGCGGCGGAGGAGACCGTACCGACCAGGTACACCAGGAAGACGGAGCCGACGATGCCCTGGGGGAGGCCGAAGGGGTCGCCGACCAGCCGGTAGCCGATCACCGTGTAGACCGCGCCGAACACGGTCATGAACAGCGCGCCGATGACGTACAGCCGCATCAGCAGCGGGTCGGACAGGTGCCCGTGTACGGTGCGCGCCAGGGTGCGCGGGTCGAGCGAGCCGGGGGTGAAGTTCCGGGCCCGCGGCAGCAGCAGACGGAAGGCCACGGCGCACACCAGTGCCATCACCCCGACCGCGGCGAGCGCCGCGCGCCAGCCCCAGAGCTGTGCGACCCAGCCGGTCACGATCCGGCCGCTCATGCCGCCGATGCTGTTGCCCGCCACGAAGAGGCCGATCGCGGCGACCAGTGCCTTCGGCCGCACTTCCTCGGCGAGATACGCCATCGCGGACGCGGGCAGACCGGCGAGTGCGGCGCCCTGGACCGCGCGCAAAGCGACCATCCACTCGAGGTTCGGTGCGAGCGGCACCAGCGCGGCGACGGCGACGGCGACCACCAGGGAGACCGTCATCAGCCGCGCCCGTCCGAAGCGCTCGGACAGCGCGCTCAGCGGCAGTACGCACAGAGCCAGTGCGGCGGTGGCCGCTGAGACCGTCCAGCTGGCCGCGCTCGCGGTCACCCCGAAGTCGGTGGAGATGGCGGGGAGCAGGGCCTGGGTGGAGTAGAGGAGGGCGAAGGTCGCGAGGCCCGCGGTGAAGAGCGCGAAGCTCATGCGGCGGTAACCGGGCAGGCCCGGGGCGAGCTGAGGGGACGGCGAGGTGAGGGCACCCACGGCCGTGGGCGCCCCGGTACTGGCGGAAGGCATGTCTCGAAGGTATGCACGCGCCTTTGATGCGTCCAATGCATGGAACGGCTTTAATCGTTCCCATGGTGCATGAATACAGGTCAGGGCATCGCGTGTCGCAGAACAGTTACGAAGAAGGCATGAGGCTGCTGCTCGCTCCGCGCCTCGCGTACTTCTCGGGAGTCGCCCGCCATGAGCATGTGACCCGTGCCTCACAGGAACTCGCCGTGCCCCAGTCCACGCTCTCGCGCGCCATGGTCCGGCTCGAAGACGACCTCGGCGTCGCGCTGTTCACCCGCAAGGGCCGTACGGTGTCGCTGACTCCCGCGGGCCGCACCTTCCTCACCGCCGTGGAGCGCGCCCTCGCCGAGGTGGAACGGGCGGCCGAGTCGGTACGCGCCGACGCCGACCCGTCCGCGGGCAAGGTCGCCTTCGGCTTCCTGCACACCATGGGCAGCGAGACCGTACCGGAGCTCATCCGCGCCTTCCGTGTCGACCATCCCCGGGTGCGTTTCACCCTCGTCCAGAACTACGGCGAGGCGATGATCGAACGCCTGCGCTCCGGGGAGCTGGACCTGTGCCTGACCTCCCCGGTGCCGGACGAGCCCGACCTCGTCGCCCGGCGCCTGGACGAGCAGCGCCTGCGGCTCGTGGTCCCCGACGAGCACCGTCTGGCATCGCGCAAGCGCATCCGGCTCGCGGAGGCGGCGGACGAGACCTTCGTGACCCTGGAGCCCGGTTACGGCCTGCGGCGTATCACCGACGCACTCTGTGCCGAGGCGGGTTTCAAACCCCGTGTCGCCTTCGAGGGCGAGGAGGCCGAAACCCTGCGCGGCCTGGTCGCCGCGGGCCTCGGCGTGGCACTGCTCCCGCCGCCCGCCGTCCCCCGCCCGGGCGTCGTCGAGCTGACGGTCACGGCCCCGCGTGCGGCACGCGAGATCGGCGTCGCCTGGCTCGACGGCCACGAGGACACGGTCCCGGTGGCCGCCTTCAAGAAGTTCTTGCTGTCGCGCAGGGGCAAGCTGCTGCCTGACTGAGCCCCGCTCCGGGCCTGTCCGTGCCGGGCAGGCCCGTCACTCCCCGATCCCGGGACCGGCCAGGGTGGCCTCGATCGCCGGGGCGAGTCCGGCCTCGATCTCCCCGGGGGTCAGGGCGGTGACGGCCGGCAGCCTGAGCAGATAGCGGGACAGCCCGAGGCCGAGCAGCTGGGCCGAGACCAGACCGGCACGGCTCGCGGCACGGTCGGGGCCGATGGCGGTCGCCAGTGCCGGGGCGACCTGGGCGGTGAAGATCTGGTGCATACGGGCAGCGGCGTCCTCGTTGGTGACCGCCGAGCGGAGCAGCACCAGGAGGGCGTCATCGGAGGGGTCGCCCTCCCAGCGGGTCAGGAAATGCCGCACCATCACCCGGGCCAGGTCGGCGGGCGCGACCGCGCTGAGGTCGGGCAGGTGGAGGTCGATGTCGAGGGCGGCGTCGAAGAGCCCGGCCTTGCTGCCGTAGTAGCGCATCACCATCGAGGGGTCGATGCCCGCGTCGGCGGCGACCGCGCGGATGGTGGTGCGCTCGTATCCGTGCGCGGCGAACTGCTTGCGCGCCGCGTCGACGATCGCGGCTCTGGTCCGGTCGGAGCGCCGCTCCGAGGGCGGGCTGGTTTGCTCGCCGGCTGGCTCCCGAGTCATGCCAACAACTGTAGGCCAACACTCGTTGACTTTCCATCGCGGGTGGCCGCATCATGTCAACAAGCGTTGGCCAACATCTGTTGACCTGAAATCGGAGGCCGCCATGACCGCAGGCAAAGCCGGCACTCTCCCCGCCCGTACCGAGGTCGCCATCGTCGGGGCCGGCCCCACCGGCCTCGCGCTGGCCGTCACCCTCGCCGGCGCGGGCATCGACTTCGTGCTCCTGGACCGCCAGGCGGAAGGAGCGAACACCTCACGTGCCGCTGTGGTCCACGCCCGCACGCTGGAGGTCCTGGACGACCTCGGGGCGTCCGCCGAGCTGATCACGCGGGGAGTCAAGCTCACCCGGTTCGCCGTGCGCGACGGCGCGCGGCGGCTGCTCACCGTCCCGTTCGAGGAGCTGCCCACACCGCACCCGTACACGCTGATGGTCCCCCAGTACGAGACCGAGGCCGTACTGCTCGCCCGGCTGCGGGAGCTGGGGGGAGATGTGCACCGGCCGTATGAGGTGGCCTCGGTGACCCAGGACGACGGCGGTGTGCTCCTCGTCATGAGCACGGGCGAGAGCGTGCGCGCGAGCTACGCCGTCGGCGCCGACGGCATGCACAGCATCGTGCGTGAGGCGGCGGGCATCGGCTTCACCGGCAGCAGCTACGGCGAGTCGTTCGTCCTGGCCGACGTCCGGATGGACTGGGCCCCCGGCGCCACCGAGACCTCACTGACCTTCGGCACACACGGGCTCCTCGTCGTCGCCCCGCTGCCCGGCGGCCGGTACCGCGTGGTCGCCACCGTCGACGACGCCCCCGTCACCCCCGACGCCGCCTTCGTCCAGCGGCTGCTGGACGAACGCGCTCCCGGACAGGCCACGATCACCGAGCTGGTCTGGTCCTCGCGTTTCCGGGTGCACCACCGCGTCGCCGACCGCTACCGCAGTGGACGCCTGCTGCTCGCCGGGGACGCGGCCCATGTGCACAGCCCGGCGGGAGGGCAGGGCATGAACACCGGTATCCAGGACGGATACGCCCTCGGCACGGCCTTCGCCACCGAGCGGCTCGACGGCTATGAGGCCCAGCGGCGACCGGTCGCCGAGCGGGTCGTCGCCTTCACCCACCGGATGACCCGAGTCGCCACCGTACGGGGGCGACTCGCGCGACGAGCGCGCAACACGGCCCTCGTGCTGCTCGGGCGCTACACCGGGCTGCCCAGGAAGCTCGCCACCGAGCTGGCCGAACTCGACTACCGGTGAATACTCGGCGGGTTCCAGTGCCTGTTCCGCAGCGAACGTCCGAACCCCGCCGCCAGCGGCATCCGCAGCCCCAGGGGCGGCGGCGCCGCGAGCGCGTCCGCCACCGGACGCGCGAAAGCCCGCGAGAACAGCGCGCCGAGTACGAAATCCGCTGCCAGGGCCTGCACTTCGGCCTTGTACTGGCGCAGGGAATGACCGTCGGAGTGGACCTCGAAGCGACAGGTGTCCCGGTTGGCCTTCTTGGCCCGCTCCGCGAGACGGTAGGAGAGCTCCGGGTCGATACGCGCGTCATTGGTGCCGTGTACGAGCAGGACCTGGCGGCCCGTGAGCTGCTTCACCGGTTCGGGCTGTGCGGCGACGTCGTCCTCCGGCAGCCAAGGGGCGAGTGCCAGCACGGAGTTGACGGCCGCATGTCCTGCGGCGTGCAGCGCGGCCCGGCCGCCCATGCCGTGCCCGGCCAGACATACGGGGACGTCTCCGTAGCGCCGTACCGCCTCGTCCGCCGCCCAGGAAGCGTCCCGCGCGAGCCGTGCCTCCGTGCCGTTCCAGCCGCGGCCCCGGTAGCGCACCACATGCGCCACCAGACCGTCCCGCTGCCCCGCCCGCGCCAGCGACCTGGCCAGGGGCAGCGTCGCGGCATGCGACACCGCCGAGGGGCCGCGGGCCGACTCCGGCTCTCCGTCGGGCAGCAGCAGCACCACCCCGCTCACGGCGCCGTCCGCCGCGGGGGGACCCGACACCGCGCCCCTCACCGGCCGTCCCAGCCTCGCCTCGGCTGCCGATCCGCCTTCTCGCGCCGCGTTCGCCTCGAGGCGGGCCCGCGTTCTCGCCGGGGGCTCCGCACCGGCTGAACGCCCCCACCGCCGGGGCAGTGCGTGGTGTGCCATGGCAGAACAGTCTCAGAAGTACACGTGTACTCCACCCGTCCGCACGGTCACTGTTACGTATCGACCCGTGATTCGTGTAGCTCCCCTCTACGCGCGTAGGGATTACAGTGCCGAGATGAAGAGCCAGACCACGCATGTGTCATCCCGGGGGACGGCCCCGGGGCCCGAGAGGCCCACCGCGGACCAGATCCGCCGCGCCCCGAAGGTGCTCCTCCACGACCACCTCGACGGTGGACTGCGCCCCGGCACGATCGTCGACCTCGCCCGCGACGCGGGCTATGACGCGCTGCCCGAGGCTGAACCCGACAAGCTCGGCATCTGGTTCCACGAGGCCGCCGACTCCGGCTCGCTGGAACGCTATCTGGAGACGTTCGCCCATACGTGTGCCGTGATGCAGACCCGTGAAGCCCTCAAGCGGGTGGCCGTCGAATGCGCCGAGGACCTCGCCGAGGACGGCGTGGTCTACGCGGAGGTGCGTTACGCACCCGAGCAGCACCTCGAAGCCGGACTGACCCTCGAAGAGGTCGTCGAAGCCGTCAACGAGGGCTTCCGCGAAGGCGAACGCCGCGCCCGTGCGAACGGCCACCGCATCCGCGTCGGCGCCCTGCTCACGGCGATGCGGCATGCGGCGCGCGCCCTGGAGATCGCCGAACTCGCCAACGGCTACCGGGACTCTGGCGTCGTCGGCTTCGACATCGCCGGTGCCGAGGCGGGCTTCCCGCCCACCCGTCATCTCGACGCCTTCGAGTACCTCAAGCGGGAGAACAACCACTTCACCATCCACGCCGGTGAGGCCTTCGGCCTGCCCTCGATCTGGCAGGCGCTCCAGTGGTGCGGCGCCGACCGGCTCGGCCACGGCGTGCGGATCATCGACGACATCGAGGTCGCCGACGACGGCACGGTGAAGCTCGGCCGGCTCGCCGCGTACGTACGCGACAAGCGCATCCCGCTGGAGCTGTGCCCGACGTCCAACCTCCAGACCGGCGCGGCGGCTTCGTACGGGGAGCACCCGATCGGGCTGCTGCGGCGGCTGCACTTCCGAGCGACCGTCAACACGGACAACCGGCTGATGAGCAACACCAGTATGAGCCGTGAGTTCGAGGTGCTGGCCGAGACCTTCGGCTACACGCTCGACGACATGCAGTGGTTCACCGTCAATGCGATGAAGTCCGCGTTCATCCCCTTCGACGAACGCCTCGCGATGATCAGCGAAGTGATCAAGCCCGGTTATGCGGAACTGAAGTCCGAATGGCTGTTCCGGCAGACCGGGACCACCGCGAGCACGGAGACCTCGCGCGACGGGGACTGAGCCGACGGGGACTGAGCCGACGGGGCGGGGGCCGGGTGCCGTGGGCGCCCGGCCCTCCGCTGGCCCAGACCGTGCTCGTACGCACCTTCCTCAGCCACCGCGGGCTGCGCTCGGCGGGGGAGCAGCCGCTGGGGGAACTGCCCGACACCGCCCTCAGCCGCAGCGACGACCCGACGCTGAGGATCGCGCTGCTGGACGCGCTGGGACAGCTCGCGCCCAAGGGCCGAGGTGCTGCCCGACGGGACCAAGGTCGCCGCGGGGAGCCTCCCGGGCAGCCAACCGGGTGTCGTCGGAGTGCAGGTCGGCACAAGCCGGGTGAACGGAGTGGAGATGGTCATCACGGCGTACAACGCCCCGACTCCCAAGTCCAGGAAGCAGGGCGACAAGCCGCTCATCACGCTGGACGAACTCAAGGCCGTCGCCCTCAGCAGGACCTGGCTGACCGCCCGTTGACCAACGGCGTCCGCCCGTGTGTGAGGACCCCCACGGGGGTGAGGTCGGCACACACGGGCGGACGCCGTCGCCGTGCTGCTACCGGGCGGCGCCGATCCCGTGCATCACCGCAGCCGGGGTCGGTGCCCCCTGGGCGACGGAGTCCTCCCGGAGCACGGCCCCACGCTCTCTGCGGCCCCGCCCGGCGCCGGACGACGGGCGACCCGCGCGGCACCTGCGCCGCAGCCTGGCCCGGCTCGCGGGCACGACAGCGAGATGGGCCAGGGCCACGCCCGTGGTGTTCAGCAGCAGGGAGTCCACGTCGACCACCTGGCCCGGCACCCCGGTCTGGAGCAGCTCGATGGCCAGTGACAGCAGCGCGCCCGTCGCGACCGTGCGGGTCAGCGAGGCCCAGGGCGACACCATGAGCCGGCCCCCCGCCATCGGCAGCAGTATCCCGAGCGGGGCGAGCAGCAGCAGCCCTTCGCCGATCCGGTGCGCCGCCTCGACGGGACCCAGCGCCAGATCGGCTCTGATCCCGGCGAACGGTTCCAGATTCGCCGCCGTCACCCACATCACATCGAGCGGGCGAAGCGTCAGCCACCCCACGAGTGCCAGATGCGCGAGGAGGAGTACGCTCCCCGCCACGCGGAAGCAGATGGCGGCGCTGCCGCCCGAACCTTGACGCTGCACGACCACCAAGACGTCACGACCGGCAGGATCGGTTCCGCCCGGTGACGGATCCTTCCGGCGATCCGTCAGAAGGCAGCGCCGGAAGCCTCCGGAGCGACCGGTGACAGCACCGACTCGGGACGCTCCTTCGCCGCCTCCGTACAGCGGTAGGCGCGCGGGCCGTAGTCACCGGGGCCGCCCAGGACCACCCCGCCGCTCGCCACCGACGCACTGTCCGCGAACGTGCACACGATCTGCGCCAGCGCGGTCGGCGGCAGATCCACCGGCTCCCGGCTCAGGCGCAGGGTGCCCTTGGGGTCGCCGTCCCGGCCGTGCCGCACGGTCAGCGGGCCGCGCACGCTCGTGGTGAACCCGGCCTCCTCCTCGTCCGGCGACGGCGTCGCCTCCAGCGCGTCGAGGAGTGCGGAGGCTACGGCCACCCGGTTGTCCACGGCCTTCTCGGGTACGGACACGGTCCGGTCCACGGCTTCCAGCGCCGACGTGCACACCAGGTACACCCGCACCGGCAGCGCCCCCGGCTGCTCCCGCGCGGACGACTCCTTCGAGGGCGGGGTGCAGGACATCCGCGAGGGCGCGGGCCCGGCGTCCACTGGTACGGAGGTGGTCCTGATGCCGCAGCCCGCGACCGTACCCGCGAGCACTGCGGACACCGCCACGGCCCGAACGGTACGCCGGGCGCGCAGCGCACGCGGCGCCCGTCGAATTGCTCCGGTCACTGCGTGTCGCCCGCCTCTCCCCGCTCCGCGCGGTTCCCGTTCTGTTTCCGGTCCACTTCGCAGCCGCCCTCGGCGGCGATACCGGAGGCGTCCTGCGGCAGCCTCAGCACGAACACCGCACCCCCGTCGCCGTCCGTCGTGTTCGCGGCGCTGATGCTGCCGCCGTGGATCAGGGCGTTCTCCATCGCGATGGAGAGACCGAGTCCACTGCCCTCCGAGCGCGGCCGGGAGGCGCTGGCCTTGTAGAACCGGTCGAAGACATGGGGCAGCACCTCCTCGGGGATACCGGGGCCGTGGTCCCGTACCGCGATGACGAGCTCGTCACCGCCTGTCCCGGTGCCACCCGTCCCGGCGGTTTCCATGCGCACTGACACTCGTACGGGTGAACCGCCGTGCTTGAGCGCATTGCCGATCAGATTGGCGAGGATGACATCGAGGCGACGCGGATCGAGCCGGGCCATGATTCCGCGTTCCGCGTCCAGCTCGACGGCGTCGAGCCAGGCGCGTGCGTCGATACAGGCGGTGACCTGGTCGGCCACATCGACATAGTCGAGTACGAGCCGGGCCGTACCGGCGTCGAAGCGGGTCACCTCCATCAGGTTCTCCACCAGGTCGTTCAGCCGCCGTGTCTCGCTCACCACCAGCTCGACGGCGGGCGCGATCATCGGATCCAGGGTCTCCTGCTCGTCTTCCAGGACCTCCGTCACGGCGGTCAGCGCGGTCAGCGGGGTGCGCAGCTCGTGCGACATGTCGGCGACGAAGCGCCGGCTGGACTCCTCACGGGCGCTCATGTCCGCGACCTTCTTCTCCAGCGACTCGGCCGCGCGGTTGAACGTGTGCGACAGTTCCGCCAGTTCGTCGGTGCCGGACACATGCAGCCGGGTGTCCAGCTTGCCCTCGCCCAGCTGCCGGGCCGCCTCGCCGAGTCGCCGTACCGGCCGGAGCACCGTGGTCGCCGCCGCCTGCGCGATCAGCGCGGAGCCGACGAGCGCGAGGGCGGTGGCGATGCCCAGAGACCAGGCGAGCGAGTTGAGATCGGCCCGCTCCTGCTCCAGGGACTTGAAAAGGTAACCGGTCGGACCGCCGCCGATGATCCGCGTACCACCCACCAGATACGGCGTGTTGCCGCGCTGGGTACGCAGCCAGAAGAGGTGGTACGGATACGAGTTGCCCGCTGTGGTCGCCTGCCGCTCGTTCACCGCGTCCCGCAGTGACTTCGGCACGTCGTCGAGCGTGAACACATCCGGGTCCGAGGCCCCCGTGATCGGCTTGCCCGCCGCGCGCTCGCCGAGCAGCACCACGCTGTAGCCGGCATTGTCGCCCGCCATCTGCTCGGCGGTGGTCTGGAGCTCGTTCTGAGTGGGCCGCGCGGGCAGCGAAGCGGCCCGGTTCTGCATCTCCTGCCGGAAGTCGTTCAGCGCCGAGTCCTGCGTACGGGTCAGTACGGCCTCGCGGTTGAGCCAGTACGCGATCGCCGAGGCGGAGACGGCGGCCGTCAGCGCGACCAGACCGAAGACGACGACAAGTCGCAGGCGCAGGCTGGTCCAGCCGAGCCCGGCGAGTATCGCCCTCTTCGCCTTTTCACCGGCTGTGCCGGCCGCGCCGACTGCGCCGGGTTTGCTGGCTGTGCCGGCCTGGGTCACTGAGGAACGTCCAGTCGGTAGCCCACGCCCCGCACCGTACGGATCAGGGTCGGTGACGACGGCACGTCCTCGACCTTCGCCCGCAGCCGCTGCACACACGCGTCCACCAGCCGCGAGTCACCCAGGTAGTCGTGCTCCCAGACGAGCCGCAGCAGCTGCTGGCGCGACAGCGCCTGCCCCGGGCGGCGGCTCAGCTCCAGCAGCAGACGCAGCTCGGTGGGCGTGAGCTGCAGGTCCTCGCCGTTCTTGGTGACCGTCATCGCGGAGCGGTCGATCACCAGCGAACCGAACGACGCCGAGTCCGTCGACTCGCGCTCCCCGCGCCGCAGCACCGCGCGGATCCGGGCGTCCAGCACCCGGCCCTGCACCGGCTTGACCACATAGTCGTCGGCACCGGACTCAAGACCGACCACGACGTCGATGTCGTCACTGCGCGCGGTGAGCAGGATGATCGGCAACTGGTCGGTGCGCCTGATGCGGCGGCACACCTCGAATCCATCGATGCCGGGCAGCATCACATCCAGCACGATCAGATCCGGCCGCTGCTCACGCAGCAGCTTCAGGCCGTCCTCGCCCGTCGCCGCGGTGGCCACACGGTGGCCCTGGCGTGACAGGGAGAGTTCGAGGGCCGTGCGGATGGCGTCGTCGTCCTCGATCAGCAACAGGAAAGGCACGGAGGCCATTCTGGCCCATACAGGTGGCGTACTTCGACTGCCGGGCAGTACGTACCTGAGTCAGGGCTGTGCGCAGGCTGTGTGGAGGCCGTGTCCCCGGGCCCTGTGACAGCCCTGTGACAGTCGGCGGACACCGGCGTGAAGGTGCCCGGGCAAGCTCATCTCCACAAGGCCGGAAGGGCGGCCGGTACCAGGACTCCAACCGACGGGGGGCGCGCGATGAACGCACTGCACGGCACCACCTCTAGCGCAGTTGTCACGCGTCTGCACGACGTCGTGAGGAGCACGGAGAAGTCCGGCGTCGTGAACGGGCGGGGGTGCGTTCGCGGCGCCGGGCGCCAGCACAGGTCTTCGACGGCATCCACTGCCTACATGGCGATTGTGGACGCCGGCACGGAGAGTGCGGGCGCTGAGGCGACGGGGGCCGGGGCGGGTGCGGTGAACGCCGAGGCGGCGTTCACCGCGTACGTCCAGGAGCGTCGCGCCTCCCTGTACGCCACGGCCTACCACCTGACCGGTGACCGGTACGAGGCGGAGGACCTGCTCCAGAGCGCGCTCTTCTCCACCTACCGCGCCTGGGACCGGATCACCGACAAGGCGGCGGTCGGCGGCTACCTGCGCCGGACCATGACCAATCTGCACATCAGCGCGTGGCGCCGCCGCAAGCTGAACGAATACCCGACCGAGGAGCTCCCGGAGACGGCGGGCGAGACGGACGCGATGCGCGGCACGGAGCTGCGGGCGGTGCTGTGGCAGGCACTGGCCCGGCTGCCCGAACTCCAGCGCACCATGCTGGTGCTGCGCTACTACGAGGGCCGCACCGATCCCGAGATCGCGGACATCCTCGACATCAGTGTCGGCACGGTGAAGTCGAGCATCTGGCGGTCCCTCCGCCGGCTGCGTGAGGACGAGGCCCTCAGCTTCGGCCGTGACGAGGAAGAGTCCTTCGGCGAACTGGTCGCCTGAGGGCAGTACGGGGGACGAGGTACCCACGGGGGATACGGGGGACCTCGGCGGGGGAAACACAGGGGCCTCAACGGGGGAAGTCCGAGGACCCGACGGGGGGAAGCACGGGGGAGCCGCGGGGATCACGGGGGATCTCGGCGGCGCGGGGAACACCACGGGCCGGCCAGGACGACATGTCCGGGCCGGCCCTGAGTGTGTGCGGAGTCGCGGGAGCCGGGCGGTCCGTTCCGTCAGGCGACTTCCGTCGCCCGCGCCTTGAGGCAGCGCCCCACCGCGGCGGCGGTGAGACGCCCGAGGGCCTCCTCCTTGCCGCAGGGGTGCGCGCCGAGGGCGCACTGGCGGGCGACGATCGCCCGCTCCGCGCGCATCAGCCGCCAGCCACGACGCAGCAGGAACGGCACCGACTTGCGACCCTCGCGCAGATCGCGCAGCAGACGCCGCCTGAAGGTGGTCGACGGCCGCCCGCGCAGACACAGCGCGTCGGCGAGCAGCCCGAGCTCCTGGCAGTGACGCACGATGTCCGCTGCGAAGACGCCCTCGGCGATGAACAGCGGGGTGCGCTCGATGGTGAGGGTCTCCCAGCCGGTCCGGGAGCTGGTGGCTATGTCGTAGACGGGCACGGTCGTCCGTCCCGTACGGCACAACTCCTCGATGGCGCGCACCGCGGCGGCGGCGTCCCAGGAGGCGGGGGAGTCCCAGTCGATGTCGGTGCTGCCGATGACCTGCGGCAGCGTGGGGTCGTCCCCTTCCTTGTAGAAGTCGTCGAGTCGGAGCACCGGAAGACCGGAACGCTCGGCGAGGGAGGACTTTCCGGAGCCGGATGGCCCGGCGAGCAGGACGACACGCGTCGGAAGGGGTTGGGAACTCACGGGACACCAGTGTGAAGCATTGACCCCCGTGGGGGATCCCCCGGTGGTCGAGTTGGTATCGAGCATCACACAAGAACTACTGTGTGTCGCCGTTCCGTTACTCCCCCAGTAGTCAGGAATCTCATGGCGCGACACTCAAGGCCACGACACCCAAGGCTCAGGACCGTCGGTCTCACCGTCACCGCACTGGGTGCGGCCATCGGCGGCGGCGCCGGAGCGGCCCAGGCGGCGGAGACGCTCCCGGCGTACGAGGTCGCCGACATCGACCCGGCCCCGGCTGTGGGAACGCTGACCGGGACCGGGGCCATGGGCAACCCGGTCGAGCACGTCCCCCTCAACCCGCTCGCGAACACCCCCGTGGATCCGCTGAACAACGGTGTCGGCACCCAGATCGCCGACTTCAAGTCCGTGGACACCCGCCAGGCCACCGGTTCGCTCGGCCACACGTCGGACATCCCGGTCGCGGGACCGCTGCTGGGCGGTCTGGCCGCGGGCTGAGCCAGGGGCGGTGGTCCCTGCCGCACCGCAGCAGGCATGCGGAGAGCCGCGCCTCCCCCGCTTCGGGGGAAGGCGCGGCTCTCCGGCTCCGCTGACGGACGGCGGCGGAGCCGCTACGGTCCGGGCCCAGCCGCGTGTCGGCGGGCGGTCAGTACGACGAACCCGACGCGCCCAGCGAACCCGTGGGGTGCCAGACCGTCTTGGTCTCCAGGAACGCGGTCATCCGGCGGGTGCCCGGGTCCGCCGACCAGTCGTCGGCGCCCCGGCGGAGCAGCCGCTTGAGGGTGTCCGCCGCGGCGGCCTCCAGCTCCTTCGCCAGCTGCTCGTCCGCGCCGGTCAGGTCGATCGCGTTGACGTCCTGGTGGGCCGCGAGCGGGGTGGCGAGCTCGGAGGTGCGGCCGGACAGGACGTTGACCACGCCACCCGGCAGATCCGATGTGGCCAGCACCTCGCCGAGGGACAGCGCGGGCAGCGGGGCCTTCTCGGAGGCGATGACCACGACCGTGTTGCCCGTCGCGATCGCCGGGGCGATCACCGAAACCAGGCCCAGGAACGACGACTCCTGCGGGGCCAGCACCGTGACGACACCGGTCGGCTCGGGCGTGGACAGGTTGAAGTACGGACCCGCGACCGGGTTCGCCCCGCCCACGATCTGGCCGATCTTGTCGGTCCAGCCCGCGTACCAGACCCAGCGGTCGATCGCCGCGTCCACCACCGCGGCCGCCTTGGACTTGGACAGGCCCTCGGCGTCGGCCACCTCGCGCACGAACTGCTCGCGGCGGCCTTCCAGCATCTCGGCGACGCGGTAGAGGATCTGGCCGCGGTTGTACGCGGTGGCGCCCGACCAGGCGCCGAACGCCTTGCGCGCCGCGACGACCGCGTCACGGGCGTCCTTGCGGGACGACAGCGGGGCGTTGGCCAGCCAGTTGCCCTTGGAGTCGGTCACCTCGTACACCCGTCCGCTCTCGCTGCGGGGGAACTTGCCCCCGACGAACAGCTTGTAGGTCTTGAAGACGCTGAGGCGCGAATCAGACATCGAGGTAGGCCTCCAGACCGTGACGGCCGCCCTCGCGGCCGAAGCCCGACTCCTTGTAGCCGCCGAACGGCGAGGTCGGGTCGAACTTGTTGAAGGTGTTGGCCCAGACCACACCGGCGCGGAGCTTGTTCGCCACCGCGAGGATGCGGGAGCCCTTCTCCGTCCAGATGCCCGCGGACAGGCCGTACTGGCTGTTGTTGGCCTTGGCGACGGCCTCCTCCGGGGTGCGGAAGGTCAGCACCGACAGCACCGGTCCGAAGATCTCGTCACGGGCGATGGTGTGCGCCTGGGTGACGTTCGTGAAGAGAGTCGGGGCGAACCAGTAGCCGGACGACGGCAGCTCGCAGGGGGCGGACCAGCGCTCGGCGCCCTCGGCCTCGCCGGTCTCCGCGAGCGCGGTGATCCGGGCCAGCTGCTCCGCCGAGTTGATCGCACCGATGTCGGTGTTCTTGTCCATCGGGTCGCCGAGGCGCAGCGTGGACAGCCGCAGCTTGAGCGACTCCAGCAGCTCGTCCTGGATCGACTCCTGCACCAGCAGCCGGGAGCCCGCGCAGCAGACCTGGCCCTGGTTGAAGAAGATGCCGCCGACGATGCCCTCGACGGCCTGGTCGATCGGGGCGTCGTCGAAGACGATGTTGGCGCCCTTGCCGCCCAGCTCCAGGGTGACCTTCTTGTCGGTCCCGGCCACCGAGCGGGCGATGGCCTTGCCGACCGCGGTGGAGCCGGTGAAGGCGACCTTGTCGACGTCCGGGTGCCCGACGAGGGCCTCGCCCGCGTCACCGTAGCCGGGAAGGATGTTGACGACACCCCTGGGCAGTCCGGCCTGGCGGCAGATGTCCGCGAAGAACAGCGCCGACAGCGGGGTGGTCTCGGCGGGCTTCAGCACCACGGTGTTGCCGGTGGCCAGTGCCGGGGCGATCTTCCAGGCCAGCATCAGCAGCGGGAAGTTCCAGGGGATGACCTGGCCCGCGACACCGAGCGGCCGCGGGTCCGGGCCGTAGCCCGCGTGGTCGAGCTTGTCGGCCCAGCCGGCGTAGTAGAAGAAGTGCGCCGCGACCAGAGGCAGGTCGGCGTCGCGGGTCTCCCTGATCGGCTTTCCGTTGTCCAGGGTCTCCAGGACGGCCAGCTCACGCGAGCGCTCCTGGATGATCCGGGCGATACGGAACAGGTACTTGGCGCGCTCGGAGCCCGGCAGCGCCGACCACTTCTCGAACGCCTTGCGGGCGGCCTTCACAGCGCGGTCGACGTCCTCGGCGCCCGCTTGGGCGACCTCGGACAGCACCTCCTCGGTGGACGGGGAGACCGTCTTGAAGACCTTGCCGTCGGCGGCGTCGGTGAACTCGCCGTCGATGAAGAGGCCGTACGAGGGCGCGATGTCGACGACCGACCGCGACTCGGGAGCGGGTGCGTATTCAAAGGACATGGTCATCTCGCTCAGTCCACCGTCACGTAGTCGGGGCCGGAGTATCGGCCGGTCGCCAGCTTCTGGCGCTGCATCAGCAGATCGTTGAGCAGACTCGAGGCGCCGAAGCGGAACCAGTGGTTGTCCAGCCAGTCGGCGCCCGCGGTCTCGTTGACCAGCACCAGGAACTTGATCGCGTCCTTGCTAGTGCGAATGCCTCCGGCGGGCTTCACGCCCACCTGAACCCCGGTCTGCGCGCGGAAGTCGCGGACGGCTTCCAGCATGAGCAGGGTGTTCGCCGGGGTGGCGTTCACGGCGACCTTGCCGGTGGACGTCTTGATGAAGTCGGCCCCGGCCATCATGCCGAGCCAGGAGGCGCGGCGGATGTTGTCGTACGTCGAGAGCTCGCCGGTCTCGAAGATGACCTTCAGGCGCGCGGCACCCGAGGCCTCCTTCACCGCCTGGATCTCCTCGAAGACCTTCATGTACCTGCCCGCGAGGAAGGCCCCGCGGTCGATCACCATGTCGATCTCGTCGGCCCCGGCCTCGACGGCGTCACGGGTGTCCGCGAGCTTCACGTCAAGGGCCGCACGGCCCGCGGGGAAGGCGGTGGCGACGGAGGCGACCTTCACACCGGCCCCGCCGATGGCGGCCTTGGCGGTGGCCACCATGTCGGGGTAGACGCAGACGGCGGCCGTCTTCGGGGTCGCACGGTCGGTCGGGTCGGGGTTGACGGCCTTGGCGGCGAGCGCCCGGACCTTGCCCGGGGTGTCCGCGCCTTCCAGCGTCGTCAGGTCGATCATCGAGATGGCCAGGTCGATGGCGTAGGCCTTGGCCGTCGTCTTGATGGAGCGGGTGCCGAGGGACGCGGCGCGCGCTTCCAGGCCGACGGCGTCGACACCGGGCAGCCCGTGCAGGAAGCGGCGCAGTGCGCTGTCGGACGTGGTCACGTCAGCGAATGCAGGTGCAATGATGGGCATGGTCACCAGGGGAGCATATCTACGCGCGTAGCGACTGTACAGTCCCGGGTCCGATTCCGACCGGTCCGGGCAGCAGCCCGCGTTCCTGGTCCAGGTCTCTTGCCGCGACGGACCGGTCCGGGCGGATAGTTGTCCACAGGCCCTCCTTGGGCCGGGGGCGGGTGAGGCAGAATCGAGGGCATGACGACCTCCAGCCCAGGCCAGGGCCCCGACCAGCAGCCCGTCGAGCCGGTGTACGCCGACCGCGTCTTCCGGTCCGCCGCCGGGATGGTCTGCGGCGGGCTGATGCTCGCGGTCGCCGCCTGGATCGGCGGGGACGCACTGGTGCGCGGCGAGGGCCGCGCTCCCTGGCTGGCGCTCGCCGCGCTGCTGCTCGCGCTGCCGCTGATCGTGGCCTTCACGCTGAGGCCCGCGGTGTTCGCCAACGACGACCGGCTCCGGATCAGGAACCCGTTCCGCACGATCGTGCTCCCGTGGGCAGCGGTCGCCGCTGTCAGGGCCGGGTATTCGAGCGAGGTCTTCACCCAGGAGGGCACCAAGTACCAGCTCTGGGCCGTGCCGGTGTCGCTGGGCAAGCGCAAGCGCGCCGCCCGCCGGCAGACGATGGCCGCTCACGACGACCCGCACGGCCGCACCTCCGTGACCGCGGACGTCACCGACACCCGGTCCCGGCTGGCGCCCGCCGACCAGACGATCGCGGACCTGCGCGAGATGGGCGAGCGCTGCGCCTCCCGCCCCGGAGCGCAGGGAGAGCCGCAGGTGCGCTGGGCGTACGAGGTGATAGCCCCCGCGGTCGCGGGCGCGATCCTGCTCGTGGTGCTGCTGGCCATCGGCTGAGGCGTCGCGCGGGTCCGACCCGCCCAGCGCTGTACGTATCCCCTCGCCCGCATCGCACCGATGGCTGCTGTCACGGCGGCCGCGGCCGCACCGTCACGGCGGGCCCGACCACACCAGCAGCAGATACGTGCCGAACCACGCGGACGAGAGCACCGCACCGCCCAGCACCAGCGCCACCACGGCGCCCCGCGCCCGTGCCAGCGCCAGGGCGACCGGCAGCAGCAGGGGAAACGCGGGCATGAGAAACCGGGCACGGGGGAAGTAGACGCCCCCGCTGCCGAGGACGACGGCCAGCAGCACACCCGAGAAGACCACCAGCAGCAGTGGCTGGCGGTCCGCCAGACAGAGCAGGTACAAGCCGGCGGACAGCAGGAGGACGACCGACACGACGACCAGGAACAGTGTGGGCGTCGCGTCATAGGCGAGTTGCTCGCGTAGCTGCCGCAGCGTCTCCCGGCCACCGTCCCACTCGTTGCGCCACAGCTTCTGTACGGCGAAGTAGCCGTCCCAGCGGTCGACCCGCAGCCCCACCCAGCCGACGTACCCGGCCCACCCCAGAGGCGCGACCAGCGCACCGGCGAGCGCTCGCCGGTGCCGGGTCCCGGCGTACGCCACCAGGCCCGCGAGAGCCACGGCGGCGGCCACGGCGATACCCGTCGGCCGGGTCAGCCCTGCCAGCGCCGCGAGCGCGCCCGCCCACAGCCAGCGGCCTCTGAGCCCCGCGTGGAGGGCCCAGGCGGTGAGAGCGGTGAACAGCGACTCGGTGTAGCCCATCCACTGGACGATCCCGACGGGCGTCGCGGCCCACAGCACCGTGAGCACGGTCCCGACCCGCCGGCCGTGCAGGAGGTCACCGACCGCGAAGATCCCCCAGGCGGCGACCAGCGACGCCACCACGGCGACCGCCAGCGCGACGGAGGCGCGGGTGCCGGGCGTCACCGCGGCGACGGCCCTCACCAGCCCGGGGTAGAGGGGGAAGAACGCCAGGTTGTTGGAGTCCAGCGCGGTGCCGAGCTCCTGCTGGTAGCCGTGGTCCGCGATGCCCAGGTACCAGCGGGAGTCCCAGGTGGTGGCGAGGGTCGGCCACACACCGCGGCCCTGGACGTGCGTCCAGCGGGCGAGCACGAGCAGCCCGAACAGCCGGACCACCAGATACCCGAGCAGGGCGGGAGCCACCTTGCCCAGCGCCCGCGACAACCGCTGCTTCGCGCCGTCCGGTGCGCCGCCGCCTCCCGGGGCCGGTGGGCGGCGGGAGGCGGGCACGGTGCGGTGGGGCGTTGTTGCGGTGGGAGGCACTGCGGCTGCTCCGGTTGCTCGGCGGGCGTCAGGCCGTGCATGCGAACTCCCGCCCGGCTCACGACGCCCGGCACACGCACTCGCTGCGTGGCCGGAGCCGTCCGAGTGCGCCCGGTACGAGGACGGCCGCCGCCCTCCGGGCGGACGGCGCCAGCTCTCCAACACGGCCTACCGGGGTCACTTTCACCCGCACAGGCAGGCCGGACACGGGTGGCTGCGTCAACTGCCGTACGGGATTCACCCTCAGGAAGACAACCCCGTGCCCGGCCTCCGTACTCGGGACCGGGCGTCAGATACCGGCGGCAGCCGCCAGGTCCGTCTTGATCGCCCCGAGTACCTCGGCCGCCCGGCCGCGCGCACCGGACAGCTCGCTCCCGTCCGCGACCGGAACCACGACCTCCAGGTAGCACTTCAGCTTGGGCTCGGTACCGCTCGGGCGGACGATCACCCGGGCCTTGAACTCGCCCTCGAGGTGGTACCGCAGACCGTCCGTGGGCGGCAGCTGGGCGGTGCCCTTCGTCAGGTCCTCCGCCGAGACCACATGCAGCCCGGCCAGCAGCACCGGCGGCTGCTCGCGCAGCCGGCGCATCGCGTCCGCGATGACCGCCAGATCCTCCACCCGGACCGAGAGCTGGTCGGTGGCGTGCAGCCCGTGCTCCACGGCGAGGTCGTCCAGCAGGTCCGAGAGGCCGCGGTCCTGTGCCTTCAGCTCCGATGCCAGCTCGGCGATGAGCAGCGCGGCGGTGATGCCGTCCTTGTCCCGTACGCCCCCGGGGTCGACGCAGTAGCCCAGCGCCTCCTCGTAGCCGTACCGCAGGCCCTCGACACGGGCGATCCACTTGAAGCCGGTCAGGGTCTCCTCGTAGCCGAGACCCGCCGCCGCGGCGATCCGGCCGAGCAGCGAGGACGACACGATCGACTCCGCGAAGGTGCGCCGCTCGTCCCCCGCGGACACGCCCTTGTGAACCAGGTGCGCGGCGAGCAGCGCGCCCACCTCGTCACCGCGGAGCATCCGCCAGCCGCCTTCCGCACCGTCGTCCGGCACGGCGACGGCGCAACGGTCGGCGTCGGGGTCATTGGCGATCACGATGTCCGGCCCGGCTTCGCGCGCCTTCGCGAAGGCGAGGTCCATCGCCCCCGGCTCCTCCGGATTGGGGAACGCGACCGTCGGGAACGCCGGGTCGGGCTCCGCCTGCTCCTCGACGAGCACCGGGGCGGGGAAACCGGCCCGCTCCCAGGCGGCCAGCACCACGTCCTTGCCGACGCCGTGCATGGCCGTGTAGACCACGCGGGCGGTACGCGGCGAGTCAGGGCTCAGCACCGCGTCCGTGCGCGCCAGATACGCCCCCAGGACCTCGTCCCCGAGCGTCTCCCAGCCCGACTCCGGCCGCGGGACGTCGTGCAGGCTGCCCACCGCGTCGATCCGCTCGGCGATCCCGGCGTCGGCAGGCGGCACGATCTGCGAGCCGTCGCCCAGGTAGACCTTGTAGCCGTTGTCGCGCGGCGGATTGTGGCTGGCGGTCACCTCGACCCCGGCGACGGCCCCCAGATGCCTGATCGCGAACGCGAGCACCGGCGTCGGCAGCGGCCGGGGCAGCAGGGCGGCACGCAGCCCCGCACCGATCATCACCGCGGCCGTGTCCAGGGCGAAGTCCGCGGACTTGTAGCGGGCGTCGTAGCCGATGACGACGAGGCCGCCGGTATGCCCCTGCGCCTTCAGATAGGCCGCGAGGCCGGCCGCGGCCCGGATGACCACGGCACGGTTCATCCGCATGGGCCCGGCCCCGAGCTCCCCGCGCAGCCCGGCCGTCCCGAACTGGAGCGTCCCGGCGAACCGCGCCTTGAGCTCCAGGGTGTCCCCGGCCTCGATGAGGCGGCTCAGCTCCTCCCGCGTCTCCCCGTCGGGGTCCTCGGCGAGCCAAGCCTCTGCTCTGGCGATCAGGTCCTGCGCCACGGTGATGTGCCTCTCTGATGTCGTTGTGCGTACGGCTTAGGGCTACCCGCCCGGGCGGGTAGCACCACCACCGGCGTCTCCTCGGTGGGGGCGGGCCTGCGGAACCCGGCCCGCCAGGGCTCTCCCGGACGAAGTCCCGGGAGCCTGTGGACGGACACTCCTCCGCACGGGGCGCGGCGCACCGCGGGACCCGTCCACCACGTGGCTCCGAAGCCCCACGCGGTCGGGGCACGCCTGAGGGCCCGGGGCCCGACCGCGGCGCGCCCCGGGCAGGCCCCGGGCCAGGACAGGCGTAGGCCGTGTGTGAGAACTCCCGCCTGGCTCGCGAGTCCCCCCGGAACTCCGCCTGGGAGGTGCCCCCGGCACGCACACTCGCTGCACTGTCGGGAGCATCCATGTACGCCCGGTACGAGGACTTCGTCCGACCTTCGGGGGGTGCTCCCACCGCCTTGCGATGGCACGCACCGGACGCCGCGAGCCCCGCCCTCCGGGCGAAAGCGCCAGCTCTCCGGCACGGCCTAGATCCGGGACAGGACCTTGGTCAGCAGCTCACCCATCCGCGCCGCCGAGTCGCGTCCCGCCTGGAGGACCTCCTCGTGGTTGAGGGGCTCGCCCGACAGTCCGGCGGCCAGGTTCGTCACCAGGGAGATGCCGAGCACCTCCGCACCCGCCTCGCGGGCCGCGATGGCCTCGAGCACGGTGGACATGCCGACGAGGTCGCCGCCCATCACGCGGACCATGTTGATCTCGGCCGGGGTCTCGTAGTGCGGGCCGGGGAACTGGACGTAGACGCCTTCCTCCAGCGTCGCGTCCACCTCCTTGCACAGCGCCCTCAGCCGCGGCGAGTACAGGTCGGTCAGGTCCACGAAGTTCGCGCCGATGATCGGGGACGCGGCCGTCAGGTTGATGTGGTCGCTGATCAGCACGGGCTGACCGGGGCGCATGCCCTCGCGCAGACCGCCGCAGCCGTTGGTGAGGACGATGGTCTTGCAGCCCGCAGCGACGGCGGTGCGCACACCGTGGGCGACGGCGGCCACGCCGCGGCCCTCGTAGTAGTGGGTGCGGCCCAGGAAGACCAGCGCGCGCTTCTCGCCGATCTTGTACGAGCGGATCTTGCCGCCGTGCCCCTCGACAGCCGGCGGGGGGAAGCCGGGCAGCTCGGTGACCGGGAATTCGGCCTCGGGAGCGCCGAGGGCGTCGACGGCCGGCGCCCAGCCGGAGCCCATCACCAGGGCGACGTCGTGGGTCTCGGCGCCCGTGAGCTCACGCAGGCGGGCAGCGGCCTCGGAGGCGGCGGCATGGGGATCCGGGTTAACAGAAACGTTCACAGGCAAAGCCTAGCCCGAGAAACCCTACGCGCGTAGATGGCAATGCTCACTAGATCTGCGACCGTTTTCTCGTCGCATTCGACAAGAGCAGCCGACGAGAGCTGTCGATCAGACGTACGAATGATCGGCCGTCTGATTCTGCCCGACTCAGTCCGACTCAGTCCGACTCGGTCCGAATCGGCACGACTGGGACCCGTTTCGGCCTAACAGGGCCGCTTGCGCAGCTCCATCACGTAGTCGTGCGGCGCCCCCGCCGACTCCGCCGCGTCCGCGATCTCGCCCAGGTAGCGCGCGGAGGGCAGCCCGCCCTCGTAGCCGTTCAGCACGTAGACCCAGGCCGGTTCCTCGCCGTCCAGTGTGTGCACCCGCACCCGCATCCGCCGGTATATGTCGAGCCCGACGCCCTCCCAGCGGTCCATCGATTCCTCGTCCAGCGGCGCGATGTCGTACAGCGCGACGAAGACCTGGGAGCGCGGCGCCTCCACGATGGTGGCCAGTGCCCCTTCCCAGCCCATCTGCTCGCCGCCGAAGGTCAGCCGCCAGCCGTTGAGCCAGCCGGTGCCGCGCAGCGGGGAGTGCGGGGCGCGGCGGGTCATCAGCCGCGCGTCGAGGTTGCCGGCGTACGCGGCGTAGAGCGACATGAGATCGAGGGTACGGGAGGGGGCGTGCCGTTGGCCTGTCTCCATGGTCCGCATCACGTGCCGAGCCCCTCTGCGCGTCGTCCCGCGCTGTCCGAATCCCGACCCGGCGCGAAGCACTTTGAAGCGTGCGGGACAATGGGTGCGACGGACACCCGGCAGAGCGAGAGCGCGAGGCGTAACCCCAGTGACCCGGATCGTGATCATCGGCGGCGGACCCGGCGGATACGAGGCGGCCCTGGTGGCGGCCCAGCTCGGCGCGGAGGTGACCGTCGTCGACAGCGACGGCCTCGGCGGAGCCTCCGTACTCACCGACTGCGTGCCCTCGAAGACCCTGATCGCCACCGCCGAGGTGATGACCAACTTCGACTCCTCCCACGAGGAGCTCGGCATCATCGTGGCTGACGACACCCCGCACCTCGAGCAGGCCGCCCGGATCGTGGGCGTCGACCTCGGCAAGGTCAACCGACGGGTGAAGCGGCTCGCGCTCGCCCAGTCGCACGACATCACCGCGTCGGTGACCCGCGCCGGGGCCCGTGTCATGCGCGGTCGCGGCCGGCTCGAGGGCCAGCAGGCCAGCGACGGCTCCCGCCAGGTCATCGTCACGGCGGCCGACGGTACCGAGGAGACCCTCACCGCCGACGCGGTGCTGCTCGCCACCGGTGGTCACCCGCGTGAGATCCCCGACGCGCTGCCCGACGGCGAGCGCATCCTGAACTGGACCCAGGTCTACGACCTCACCGAGCTCCCCGAAGAGCTGATCGTGGTGGGTTCCGGTGTCACGGGCGCCGAGTTCGCCGGCGCGTACCAGGCGCTGGGTTCCCGGGTCACCCTGGTCTCGTCCCGCGACCGCGTGCTGCCGGGGGAGGACCCGGACGCCGCGGCCGTCCTGGAAGACGTGTTCCGGCGCCGGGGCATGAACGTCATGGCGCGCTCCCGAGCCCAGTCCGCCAAACGGGTCGGCGACCGCGTCGAGGTGACCCTCGCGGACGGCCGGGTCATCTCCGGCACGCACTGTCTGATGGCGGTCGGCGCGATCCCCAACTCCGCGGGGATGGGCCTGGAGGAGGCCGGTGTCCGCCTCACCGACTCCGGCCACATCTGGACCGACAAGGTCTCCCGCACGTCCGCGCCCGGCGTGTACGCGGCCGGTGACGTCACCGGGGTGTTCGCCCTGGCCTCGGTCGCCGCGATGCAGGGCCGGATCGCGATGTACCACTTCCTCGGCGACGCGGTCGCCCCGCTGAACCTCAAGACGGTCTCGTCGAACGTCTTCACCGACCCCGAGATCGCGACGGTCGGCTACACGCAGGCCGACGTGGACTCCGGGGTGATCGACGCCCGGGTCGTCAAGCTGCCGCTGCTGCGTAACCCGCGCGCGAAGATGCAGGGCATCCGGGACGGTTTCGTCAAGATCTTCTGCCGCCCAGGCACCGGGATCGTGGTCGGGGGTGTGGTCGTGTCCCCGCGCGCTTCGGAACTGATCCACCCCATCTCGATCGCGGTCGACAACAATCTGACGGTGGAACAGATCGCAAACGCATTCACCGTGTACCCCTCGCTTTCGGGCTCGATCGCGGAGGTCGCGCGGCAGCTCCACACGCGCAAGACGGCGGGTGGAGCGTAGGTGACGCCCGGGCGAAGCCTGGGCCAGGCGTAACGGGGGCATTCGCGGCCAAGCGGGACGTACTCCTGGCGGGCGCCGGCGGATCCTTACCATGCGAGGGTCCGTCTTGTACGGAACTTCGCTGATTCGGCGCAAAGCGCTGAAAAGTATCGGCCGGTCAGGTTACTGTCAGTTTCGTGTTCGCTGCAGAACGTCGTCAGTTGATCCTCGAAATGGTGCGCGCCAATGGAGCCGTGTCGCTCCGTGAGCTCGCCCGCGTAGTCCAGACCTCCGAAGTGACCGTACGCCGGGACGTGCGGGCGCTCGAGGCAGAAGGACTCCTCGACCGCCGGCATGGCGGTGCGGTGCTGCCGGGTGGATTCACGCGAGAATCCGGCTTCCCGCAGAAATCCCATCTCGCGACCGCGGAGAAGACGGCGATCGCCGACGCCGCCGCGGCTCTGGTTGAAGAGGGCGAGGCCATCGTGGTCGGCGCCGGTACGACCACCCAGGAGCTGGCACGCCGGCTCGCCCGGGTCCCCGGGCTGACCGTGGTGACCAACTCGCTGCTGGTCGCCCAGGCGCTCGCGCACGCCAACCGTGTCGAGGTCGTCATGACCGGGGGCACCCTGCGTGGCTCGAACTACGCGCTGGTCGGCAGTGGGGCGGAACAGTCCCTCCAAGGGCTGCGGGTGTCACGTGCCTTCCTGTCCGGGAGCGGTCTCACGGCCGAGCGCGGCCTGTCCACGTCCAACATGCTGTCGGCGAGCGTCGACCGGGCGCTGGTGCAGGCGGCGGCGGAGGTGGTGGTGCTCGCGGACCACACCAAGCTGGGTACGGACACCATGTTCCAGACCGTGCCGACGGATGTGATCACCCGTCTGGTGACGGACGAGCCGCCGCCGCACGACGACCGCGCCGCGACGGAGCTCCAGGCCCTGGCGGACCAGGGCGTCCAGGTCGCGGTGGCCGGCGCGGGCGGTGGTGCCGCGCGCCCTCGCCATGAGGTGCCCCTCCCCGGGCAGCGGCGCACGCATCCGGGTGCGGCGGCGGGGCTGAGGGCAGCGGTGCTTGCGGAGCCTGAGCGCGCCCGCGTGGCAGACCTCCGCCGAAGGTAGCCTCCGGCGGGGCGCGGGGCGGCCTTCCAAGCGCCCCGCGCTGTCGGCGCACCCCGGCGCCGCACCCACGGGTGCGCGGGGTGCCGTGAACCGCCCACCTCTACGCCCCAAGGCCCCGCAGGGTCAGTCGCAGCAGGCGGTCCGGAAGGGCCGGGTCCTCCGGGGCCTGCTCCGCGGCGAGGGCGATCGCGTTGGTGAGCTGCATCAGGTCGCCGATCGAGACATCGGCCCGCACCACCCCCGCCCCCTGCGCCCGCACCAGCAGCACCGCTCCCGCCTCGCGCAGGGGCTCGCTGCACTGGGACAGCGAGGCGGACATCAGGGCACGTGCCACACCCCGGTACTCACCTGTATGGGTGATGAGCGCGCGCAGCCACTCCACCAGCGCCCCGCAGGGCTGCGCCGCCGAGGCCAGCTGACGTGAGCGCTCCAGCAGGGATTCCAGGGCGTCCTGGAAGACCGCGTTCATCAGGGCGTGGCGATTCGGGAAGTGGCGGTAGAGGGTGCCGATGCCGACGCCGGCACGCCGGGCGATGTCCTCGAGGGAGGCATCCGTGCCGTGTTCCGCGAAGGCGGCGCGTGCCTCGACGAGCAGCCGTTCGTAGTTGCGGCGCGCATCTGCGCGCATCGGCCGGGCCGCGCCGGCCGTGCCGACTACGCCCGCCGTGCCGCCCGTGTCCGCTGCACTGGCCGTACCCGCCGTACCCGCCGTACCGGCGGTATCCGCCGTCTCCGGGCCCGTGGTGCTCGTGGTCATGGCACCCAGCATGCCGCAAGGCCCGGCACGCGTGTGGGCCCCGCCGGGAATGCCCGGCGGGGCCCACACAGGGACTCGGGTCCCGTCAGTCTCAGTCCTTGATCTCGCAGATCACCGCACCGGAGGTGAGCGAGGCCCCCACCTCGGCCGAGAGGCCCTTGATGGTGCCGGAACGGTGCGCGTTCAGCGGCTGCTCCATCTTCATGGCCTCGAGTACGACGACCAGGTCGCCCTCGTTGACCTGCTGGCCCTCCTCTACCGCGACCTTGACGATCGTGCCCTGCATCGGGGACGCGAGGGTGTCACCGGAGGCGGCGGGGCCGGACTTCTTCGCCGCGCGGCGCTTCGGCTTCGCGCCGCCCGCCGCGGCGGTGCGGGCGAGGGTCATGCCCAGCGACGACGGCAGGGAGACCTCGAGGCGCTTGCCGCCGACCTCGACCACCACGGTCTCGCGACCGGGCTCGTCCTCCACGTCGGCCTCGGCGGGGGCCGAGAAGGGCTTGATCTCGTTGACGAACTCGGTCTCGATCCACCGGGTGTGGACGGTGAACGGCTTGCCGCCCTCCGGAGCGAAGGCCGGGTCGGCCACGACCGCGCGGTGGAACGGGATGGCCGTGGCCATGCCCTCGACCTGGAACTCCGCCAGCGCGCGCCGGGCTCGGTCCAGGGCCTGCTCACGGGTCGCGCCGGTGATGATCAGCTTGGCCAGCAGGGAGTCCCAGGCCGGGCCGATGACGCTGCCGGACTCGACACCCGCGTCCAGGCGGACGCCGGGGCCGGTCGGCGGTACGAAGGAGGTGACGGTGCCCGGGGCGGGCAGGAAGTTGCGGCCCGGGTCCTCGCCGTTGATGCGGAACTCGAAGGAGTGACCGCGCAGCTTCGGGTCGTCGTAGCCGAGTGCCTCGCCGTCGGCGATACGGAACATCTCGCGGACCAGGTCGATACCGGTGACCTCTTCGGTGACCGGGTGCTCCACCTGGAGGCGGGTGTTGACCTCGAGGAAGGAGATCGTGCCGTCCGTGCCGACGAGGAACTCGACGGTGCCGGCGCCGACATAGCCGGCTTCCTTGAGGATGGCCTTGGAGGCGCGGTAGAGCTCCGCGTTCTGCTCGTCCGTCAGGAACGGCGCGGGAGCCTCCTCGACCAGCTTCTGGTGGCGGCGCTGGAGCGAGCAGTCGCGGGTGGAGACCACCACCACGTTGCCGTGCTGGTCGGCCAGGCACTGGGTCTCGACGTGGCGGGGCTTGTCGAGGTACCGCTCCACGAAGCACTCGCCACGGCCGAAGGCGGCCACGGCCTCGCGCACGGCGGACTCGTACAGCTCGGGAACTTCCTCCAGGTTGCGGGCGACCTTCAGGCCGCGTCCGCCACCGCCGAAGGCGGCCTTGATGGCGATCGGGAGACCGTGCTCCTTGGCGAACGTGACGACCTCGTCCGAGCCCGAGACCGGGTCCGGCGTGCCGGCGACGAGCGGGGCTCCGGCGCGCTGGGCGATGTGGCGGGCGGCGACCTTGTCGCCGAGGTCACGGATCGCGGCGGGCGGCGGGCCGATCCAGGTCAGTCCGGCGTCGATGACGGCCTGGGCGAACTCGGCGTTCTCGGAGAGGAAGCCGTATCCGGGGTGAATGGCGTCGGCGCCCGAATCTGACGCGGCCTTCAGGACCTTGCCCATGTCCAGATAGCTGGCCGCCGGGGTGTCACCGCCCAGGGCGAACGCCTCATCGGCCGCGCGGACGTGCAGTGCGTCACGGTCCGGATCGGCGTAGACGGCTACGCTCGCGATCCCGGCGTCGCGGCAGGCACGGGCGACGCGGACAGCGATCTCGCCTCGGTTGGCGATGAGCACCTTGCGCACGATGGCTCCCTCCTTAGCTGTGTTGTGCCGGGGGGATGCCACCCCCGGCATGCGGCTACGCCGCGGGCCGGACCCCGCTCCGGGATCTTCCCGGCCGGGGTACTCGGCGGGTCACCGCGCCGAAGACTTCGCTCAAACACGCTGAGTTTAGGGACTACCGACACGGGCTTTCGACCCGTTCCCACTCGTGAGCTTGCCCACACGGAGGGTGATCCGGGACATACCAATACCGTGAAACCCCTTGTCGCACCACGGTACGCCTGGTTCCTGCCGTGCAGCGTAGCCCTCTCGTGTGGTCTAGGTCTCTGCTCAAGGATTAAGGCGCGTGCCTCGATTCTTTGTGGAGTCCCTACGAATGGGCGAATGATTCTTTGCCTGTGCCCTGGCCCTTGTCCGTGGGTTTACCCGTTAGTAGCGTTCGCCCTGACATTCGTACTACTGGTAACAGACTGCTGGGAACTGTGGGGTGGGCGCCGTGGCGCGCAGACTGGTGGCCTTCGTGGCCGCGCTCGTGCTCTTCCTGGAAGCCGCCGGGATAGTGGTCATCAACGGCATCATGGCCACCTTCGTGGACAAGCAGAGCATGTCACTCGACGGTATGGATCCGGGTGCCATGGCGACCGCCACCTGGGTGATGGGCGGAGTCTTCGGCCTCTATCTCGCCTTGTGCGGACTGCTGTTGCTGATCGCCGGCATCCGGGATCGTGGGCCGGGCCGCGTCGGACGTGTCCTGCTGATCGTCTGCGCGGTCATGCACGGCGTGATCGGCGCGGTGACCGTGGGTCTGGTCGGCTGGGACGCCTTCGCGTTCCTGATGGTGGTGCTGGGGCTGATCGTGCTGGCGCTGGTGGTGTACGGGCCGGGCGCCCCGGAGGAATCCGCGGACGCCGCGCCGACCGGCACACCGGAGGGCCCGGCGCCCGTTCCCGGCGGTGCGACTCCCGCCTAGGCCGGCCCGGACACGGACCTGGCGCCGTGCACCGGGCGCCCAGACGTCCGCGTCCTGACCGGGTGCCCAGACGGGTACGTCCTGCCCGGATGTTCAGACCCAGAGGTCCGTGATCCCGATCCCGAGCTCGCCGAGCAGCCGTCGCAGCAGCGGCAGCGACAGCCCGATGACGTTGCCGTAGTCGCCCTCGATGGAGTCCACGAACGACGACGAGCGGCCGTCCAGGGTGAACGCGCCCGCGACGCGGAGGGGTTCGCCGCTGGCCACGTACGCGGCGATCTCCGCGTCGGTCGGGTCGCCGAAGTTCACCGTGGTGGACGCGGTCGCCGAAGCGCGCTGCCCGGTGGCGTTGTCGATCACGCAGTGCCCGGTGCGCAGGACGCCCGCCCGGCCGCGCATGGCCTTCCAGCGGGCGATGGCCTCCTCCGCGTCGGCAGGCTTGCCCAGCGCCTCGCCGTCCAGGTCGAGCACCGAGTCGCAGCCGATGACCAGGGACCCGGCCGCCTCCGCCCGTTCGGCCACGGCGGCGGCCTTCGCCTCCGCGAGCACCAGTGCCAGCTCGGCGGGGCTCGGCGCGGTCAGGGCGTCCTCGTCGACCCCGCTGACGATCACCTCGGGACTGAGGCCGGCGTCGCGGAGCAGCCCGAGACGGGCGGGGGACGCGGAGGCGAGTACGAGACGGCGGCGCTGCTGATCGGTCATGCGGGTCATCGTAGGGGGCCGGGCGTGTCGCGGTGCCGGGAACGGAGCTCGGGGGAGCGCTGCCAGGGCGCTCAGCGCAGGCCCACGATGATCATGCCGATGATCATCACAAGGGCCAGCAGCACGCCTGCCCGGCGCAACATCACCTCCATGTCGCGCAGCTCCTGGGGCGGTTCATCCTTCGGGTCTGACCAGAGCATGCTTCCATCGTGCGGCCCGGACGGCCCCCGGCGCCTGAGTACGCGTACTCAAGCGCCGGAAATCGAGGTCCTGCCGCCCGTGTCAGGGCACCGCCGGCATGCCCCGGTGCCTGGACCACTCCGGCGCCAGAACCGACATCACCGTCGCGTCCACCCGCTCCCCCTCCCACAGCAGCGCGTCACGCAGCACGCCCTCGGCGACGAAGCCGACCTTCTCGTAGGCGCGGCGCGCGCGGGGGTTGAACGCGTAGACCTCCAGTGAGACACGGTGCAGTCCCAGCTTCTCGAAGCCGTGGCCGACGATCAGCCGGGTCGCCTCCGTCCCCAGGCCCTGCCCGTACGTGCCGGGCACGAGGCAGATGCGGAAGTTGCAGCTCTCGTTGCCCGGGTCCCACACATTGAGCACCACCTCGCCCACGACGTGCCCCGTCGCCCGGTCGACCACGGCGAGGTCCAGCCGGTCGTCCTGGTCCCCGCGGGTGGCGTACCACTCGCGCAGCCGTGCCTCGTCGGGTGCGTCGCCGCCGCCGGCATGGTTGCCGGTGAGCCGGGACGCCTCCGGGTCATGGAACATCGGAAGCAGCGCGGGCACGTCGTCCGCCGTGACCGGGCGGAGCAGCACCCGGGGCCCGCTCAGCGTGGGCTTGCTGCGGAAGTCGGGCCCGGCCAGGGCAGGGACAGGGTCGGTCATGGACGCATTGTGTCCGGCCGACCCGTCCAGCGTCCTTCGGTTTTCGGACGGGGGCTCAGGCGGGCGTTCAGGCAGGCCAGAACGTGCGCGTCCACGCCCGCGGGCCCGGCTGCCGTGCCCGCGCCCGGGCGATCCTGGCCGGGTCCGACCATTCCTCGGGCACCCTCGGCGCGCCGGACGCGGCCGAGGCCGTCGCCGCGGCGCGCGCCTGGACCACCGCCAGTGCGGCGGCCAGCTCCTCGGGAGTCGGGTTGCCCCGTACGACCTTGATCACAGCGGCTCCTTCCGGTCGGTCCTAGAGGGGGATGTTGCCGTGCTTCTTCGGAGGAAGGCTTTCCCGCTTCGTCCGGAGCTGACGCAGCCCCCGCACGACCTGCGCACGCGTGTCGGACGGCATGATCACCGCGTCGATGTACCCGCGCTCGGCCGCGGTGTACGGGTTGAGCAGCGTGTCCTCGTAGTCCTGGATCAGCTCGGCGCGCACCTGCTCCACATCGTCGCCCGCCGCCGCGATCGTGCGGCGGTGCAGGATGTTCACCGCGCCCTGCGCGCCCATGACGGCGATCTGCGCGGTCGGCCAGGCCAGGTTCAGGTCGGCGCCCAGGTGCTTCGAGCCCATGACGTCGTATGCGCCGCCGAAGGCCTTCCGCGTGATCACGGTGATCAGCGGGACGGTCGCCTCCGCGTAGGCGTAGATCAGCTTGGCGCCGCGCCGGATGATGCCGTTGTACTCCTGGTCGACACCCGGCAGGAAGCCGGGCACGTCCACGAAGGTCAGCACCGGGATGTTGAACGCGTCGCAGGTGCGCACGAACCGGGCGGCCTTCTCGCTCGCGTCGATGTTGAGGCAGCCCGCGAACTGCATCGGCTGGTTGGCGACGATGCCGACCGGGAAGCCCTCGACCCGGCCGAAGCCGGTGACGATGTTCGGCGCGAACAACGCCTGGGTCTCGAGGAACTCACCGTCGTCCAGGACGTGCTCGATGACGGTGTGGATGTCGTACGGCTGGTTGGCGCTGTCCGGGATCAGCGTGTCCAGCTCGCGGTCCTCGTCGGTGAGGTCGAGCAGGGCCTCCTCGGGGAAGGCGGGGGGCTCGGACAGGTTGTTCGACGGCAGGTAGGAAAGGAGGGACTTGACGTACTCGATCGCCTCCTTCTCGTCGCCGGACATGTGGTGCGCCACACCCGAGGTGGTGTTGTGGGTACGGGCGCCGCCCAGCTCCTCGAAGCCGACGTCCTCGCCGGTGACCGTCTTGATGACGTCGGGGCCGGTGATGAACATGTGCGAGGTCTGGTCCACCATCACCGTGAAGTCGGTGATGGCCGGGGAGTACACCGCGCCGCCCGCGCAGGGGCCGACGACCAGTGAAATCTGCGGGATCACACCCGATGCGTGGGTGTTGCGGCGGAAGATCTCGCCGTACATGCCGAGGGCCATGACGCCCTCCTGGATCCGGGCGCCGCCGGAGTCGTTGATGCCGACCACCGGGCAGCCCGTCTTCAGCGCGAAGTCCATCACCTTGACGATCTTCTGGCCGTACACCTCGCCCAGCGCCCCGCCGAAGACCGTGAAGTCCTGCGAGAACACCGCCACCGGACGCCCGTCCACCGTGCCGTAGCCGGTGACCACGCCGTCTCCGTACGGACGGGTCTGCTCCAGGCCGAAGTTGGTGGAACGATGCCGGGCGAGCTCGTCCAGCTCCACGAACGAGCCCTCGTCGAGGAGCAGTTCGATCCGCTCACGGGCCGTCAGCTTGCCCTTGGCGTGCTGCTTCTCGACGGCACGCGCGGAACCCGCGTGGGTCGCCTCGTGGACGCGGCGCTGGAAGTCCGCGAGCTTGCCAGCGGTGGTGTGGATGTCGATCTCTTGAGGCTCTGCCGGCTCGGACATCGCGCTGCGGCTCCCTGGCTGGTCACGGGGGTACGGGGGAAGAAAAGTGGGGGTGAGATAGGGGTAAGGGGATCGGCTACTGGCTCGTAGCGTATCGGCGTGGATACGGCGGCGCAGTGCGGCGTTTGCCACACCGCGCTGAGCTTGCGCAAGTGACGGGACGCGTCTTCGCGGGGGCCGTGTGTGACGCGCGCGGGGGCGCCGTCCGGCCGTCCGGCCGTGCCCCCTGTTCGCATTCCCGGACCGAAAGGGGCCAAGCTGTGCGACATGACGCCTCCCGCAGCATCCGAAGGCCGCTGGTCCGATCTCGACCGGCCCCCGCTCAACGCGACGGCGCTGCGCCGCGCCCTGCTGCGTCCCGGTGGGCTGTGGACCTCCCTCGACATCGTCGAGTCGACCGGATCCACCAACACCGATCTTTCCGCCCGGGCCGCAGGGCTCGTGGAGGGCGCGGTGCTGGTCGCCGAGGAGCAGACCGCGGGCCGTGGACGCCTCGACCGGAACTGGACCGCCCCCGCGCGCTCCGGGCTCTTCCTCTCCGTACTGCTCAGGCCGGACGTTCCCGTGGCCCGCTGGGGCTGGCTGCCGCTGCTCACCGGTGTCGCCGCCGCGACGGGTCTGGCGAGGGCCGCGGGCGCGGACTTCGCTCTCAAGTGGCCGAACGACCTGCTGGTGAAGGTCGGCGGCGAGGAGCGCAAGACGGGCGGCATCCTCGCCGAGCGGGTCGGCAACGACGGTGTGGTCATCGGCATCGGCATCAATGTCACGCTGCGTGAGGACGAGCTACCCGTGCCGGGCGCGGGCTCCCTCGCCCTCGCCGACGCGATCTCGACCGACCGCGACACGCTGCTGCGGGCACTGCTCCGTTCGCTGGAGGACTGGTACGGGAAGTGGCGTGCGTTCAACGGCGACCCGCACCGCTCACGGCTCCAGGAGGCCTACGCCGCGGGCTGCTCGACCCTCGGTCTGCGGGTCCGGGTCGAACTGCCAGGCGACCGCACCCTCATCGGCGAGGCCGTCGCCATAGACGGGGACGGACGTCTGGTCGTGACCACCCCGGACGGCGAGGATCACCCCATCGGAGCCGGTGACATCGTGCACCTGCGTCCGGGCGGCTGACCCAGGTGCGCCACCCGGACGTGAGCTAGGGCACACCTGCCGTATCGTTGAGGCGCGCCGGTGGGTTCGCGAGGTACGCGGACCGGCACGGCATACAGATCGGCAGGGCAGTGCGCAGGGAACGGGCAGGAGGCGGCCGGTGACCGTCGACGACACGACTTCCGGTTCCGGCGCGGGCGCCACCGGGTCCTCCGGTGGATCCGGGTCGTCCGGTTCTGGCGGGTCCGGTGGCTCGTCGGGCGGGCGCAAGCAGCAGTCGTCGGACTCGGTCTACCCCACCCCCCACCACGAGGTCGACCACACGGCGGAGCCGACCAAGGACCCCCTCGCCATTCGGCTGGAACAGCTGATCCTCGGCGCGGACCGCCGCTACACGCCTTTCCAGGCCGCCAGGACCGCCGGTGTGTCCATGGACCTCGCCTCCCGTTTCTGGCGGGCCATGGGATTCGCCGACATCGGGCAGGCCAAGGCCCTCACCGAAGCCGACGTACTCGCCTTGCGCCGACTGGCCGGTCTGGTCGAGGCGGGACTGCTGAGCGAGCCCATGGCGGTGCAGGTGGCCCGTTCCACCGGACAGACCACGGCGCGGCTCGCGGAGTGGCAGATCGACTCGTTCCTGGAAGGCCTGACCGAGCCCCCCGAGCCCGGCATGACCCGCACCGAGGTCACGTACCCCCTGGTCGAGCTGCTGCTGCCGGAGCTGGAGGAGTTCCTCGTCTACGTGTGGCGGCGCCAGCTCGCCGCCGCGACCGGCCGGGTCGTCCAGGCCGCCGACGACGAGGAGATGGTGGACCGCAGGCTCGCCGTAGGCTTCGCGGACCTCGTGGGCTTCACCCGGCTGACCCGGCGCCTCGAGGAGGAGGAGCTCGGCGAGCTCGTGGAGTCCTTCGAGACCACCTGTGCCGATCTGGTGGCCGCGCACGGCGGACGGCTGATCAAGACCCTCGGCGACGAGGTGCTCTTCGCCGGGGACGACGCGGGCACGGCGGCGGAGATCGCCATGCGGCTGGTCGAGACGATGGCCCACGACGAGACGATGCCCGCGCTGCGGGTCGGGATCGCGTTCGGGACGGTCACCACGCGGATGGGCGACGTGTTCGGTACGACGGTGAACCTGGCGAGCAGGCTCACCTCGATAGCGCCGAGGGACGCCGTCCTGGTGGACGGGGCGTTCGCCGAGGAGCTGGCACGCACCGGCGACGCGCCGGTCTCGGAGGCCCAGGCCGCCGAAGAGGCGGCCATGGCCGAAAAGGAAGGCGGGGAGGGCGCGAAGGGTGACGGCGCGGCGCCGCCGCCGAAGTACCGCTTCGCCATGCAGCCGATGTGGCAGCGGCCGGTCCGTGGACTGGGTGTCGTGGAACCCTGGCTGCTGACGAGGCGGTCCTAGGCCCTGTCGGGGCTGCCTTCTCGGGCCCTTCGACGCCGGGCTACGGCGCTCTTCCGGCTTCGGCGGGGGGCACCCCCACGCTGCGTGCCGGAGCCGCCCGGCGACGCCTCCCCTCTGCGCGGAGGGCCTGGCGCGATCCCGTCCCCGGGCTCGCAGGGACCGGGCGGCCTCGCGCGGTCCGACGAGGCGGGCTGCCCCTCCAGAACCGCCCGGACAGGGCCTAGTATCACCTCCCGGTGAACCATCGTTAACACCGCCGGGAGGCTTGATCATGTCCGAGCAGCGCTTCGGGGAGTTCGTCGTCGTACGCCGCCACGAGGGCGGCCATGTCGCGGAGCTGGTGCTCGACCGGCCCAAGGCGATGAACGCGGTCTCCACCGACATGGCGCGCTCGATCGGCGCGGCCTGTGAGGCCCTCGCGGCGGACTCATCGGCGCGGGTGACCGTGCTGACCTCGTCGAGCGACCGGGCCTTCTGCGTGGGCGCCGACCTCAAGGAGCGCAACTCCTTCACGGATGCCGAGCTCGTACGGCAGCGGCCGACCGCGCGCGCGGCCTACACGGGCGTGCTGGAGCTCCCGATGCCGACCGTCGCCGCCGTGCGCGGCTTCGCCCTGGGCGGTGGCTTCGAGCTGGCCCTCTCCTGCGATGTCATCGTGGCCGACCACACCGCCGTCGTGGGGCTGCCCGAGGTGTCGGTGGGTGTGATCCCCGGCGGTGGCGGCACACAGCTGCTGCCGCGCCGGGTGGGTGCCGCACGGGCGGCGGAGCTGGTTTTCACAGCACGGCGCGTGGAGGCCGTCGAGGCCCGGGAGTTGGGCCTCGTGGATGAGCTGACCGAGCCGGACGGTGAGGCCCGTACCGCCGCGATGGAGCTTGCCGCACGGATCGCGGCGAACTCGCCGGTCGGCCTGCGCGCGGCCAAGCGCGCGATGCGGCTCGGGCACGGCCTGGACCTGCGGGCCGGGCTCGAGGTCGAGGACGCCGCATGGCGCTCGGTGGCGTTCTCCGGGGACCGCGCGGAGGGGGTCGCGGCGTTCAATGAGAAGCGCAAGCCCCAGTGGCCGGGAGAGTGACCTGGGAGAGGGTGAAATCACCCCCGATGTCCGAAGGACCCTAAGCTGGGGTGATGGGTGAGGACGTGCGGCTGCGGGCCGTGGTGGCGCTCGCGCAGTCGATGGCCGCCGCGCACACTCCGCGTGAGTCATGGCGGGCGGCGGCCATGGGGGCGTGCGAGGCGCTGGGCGGGAGTTTCGCCGCGCTGTCGGTCTGGGAGCGGGACCTGGGCCGGCTGAAGGTGCTGGTCAACGCGGGGGACCGGGCGCCGGACGAGGAGGAGTTCCCGGACGGCGAGACCTACCCCGTGCACCGCTTCCCGGAGATCACCGAGTTTCTGCACGAGCAGTGGGCCGGGGGTGGTGCCCCGCGGGCCTGGGTCGAGACGGCGGGGGGCCCCACGGTCGACGAGTCGGGCGGGCACGGTTACAGCCACCACCGCGTCGACGCGCTGCGCCGGCGCGGGCGGGGCTGCTGTGTGGTCGCGCCGATCGTGCTGCACGGGCGGGCCTGGGGTGAGCTGTATGTGGCCAGGGCGGCGGAGCGGCCGGTGTTCGGCCGGGACGACGCCGACTTCGCGACCGTAGTGGCCTCCGTGGTGGCGGCCGGGATCGCCCAGCAGGAGCGCCTCGAGGAGGTGCGCCGCCTCGCCTTCACGGACCCGCTGACCGGGCTGGCGAACAGGCGGGCCGTGGACGTACGCCTGGACGCGGCGATCGAGCGGTACCGGGAGGACCGGTCCGTGGTCTCGCTGGTCGTCTGCGATCTGAACGGCCTCAAGAAGGTCAACGACACACTCGGCCATGCCACGGGGGACCGGCTGCTCGAACGGTTCGGCTCGGTGCTGTCGCTGTGCGGGGCGATGCTGCCGGGCGCGCTGGCCGCGCGGCTGGGCGGCGATGAGTTCTGTCTGCTGACGGTGGGCCATTCGGCGGACGACGTGGTGAAGGTGGCCGAGGAACTCTGCCAGCGGGCCGGTGAGTTGAAACTCGGCGAGGGCGTGGCGTGCGGGGTCGCGTCGACCGGCGACCCGATCGGCCCGGTCCGCTCGGCCCGCCGTCTCTTCCGTCTCGCGGACGCTGCCCAGTACCGGGCGAAGGCGGCCCGTTCACGCGGACCGGTGGTGGCGGGTCGTGATGACACGGTGCTCCCGCTCGCCGACACGCCCCCGGCCACCTCCCAGGACCGGCGCCGCTTCCGTGACGCACCCCCGTAGGGATCGCCCCGGGCATCCCTCCAGGGACGGGTGGTGACAGAGACAGATTCAGTCCGTAGGGTGCTGAATATGGATATGCACACTGTCGCGGTGGGGACGTCCGGGACCACCGTCGAGGATGTCATCGCCGTCGCCCGTGGAAACGCGCGCGTCGAGCTCACCGAGGACGCGCGCACCGCACTCGCCGCCGCCCGCCAGGTCGTCGACGCGCTGGCCGCGAGGCCCGAGCCGGTCTACGGGGTGTCCACCGGCTTCGGCGCGCTCGCCACCCGGCACATCGGCCATGACCTGCGCACCCAGCTCCAGCGCAACATCGTGCGGTCGCACGCCGCGGGCATGGGCCCGCGCGTCGAGCGCGAGGTCGTGCGGGCGCTGATGTTCCTGCGGCTGAAGACCGTGGCGTCCGGCCACACCGGCGTGCGCCCCGAGGTCGCCCAGACCATGGCCGACGTGCTCAACGCGGGGATCACCCCCGTCGTCCATGAGTACGGCTCCCTCGGCTGCTCCGGCGACCTCGCCCCGCTGTCGCACTGCGCGCTGGCCCTGATGGGTGAGGGCGACGCGGAGGGCCCCGACGGCACCCTCCGCCCCGCGGGCGAGCTGCTCGCCGCGCACGGCATCAAGCCCGTCGAGCTGCACGAGAAGGAAGGCCTCGCCCTCCTCAACGGCACCGACGGCATGCTCGGCATGCTGATCATGGCCCTCGCCGATCTGAAGCGGCTCTACACCTCCGCCGACATCACCGCGGCGCTCAGCCTCGAAGCGCTCCTCGGCACCCCGAGGGTCCTCGCACCCGAGCTGCACGCCATCCGCCCCCACCCGGGCCAGGCAGCATCCGCCGCCAACATGCGCGCCGTGCTGGAAGGTTCCGAACTCACCGGCCACTTCCAGGAGGAAGAGGCCCCCCGCGTCCAGGACGCCTACTCGGTGCGCTGCGCCCCGCAGGTCGCCGGAGCGGGCCGGGACACCCTCGCGCACGCCCAGCTCGTCGCCGAGCGCGAACTCGCCGCCGCCGTCGACAATCCCGTCGTCCTGGTGGAGGGCTCCGGGGAAGGCAGGGTCGAGTCCAACGGCAACTTCCACGGCGCGCCCGTGGCGTACGTCCTCGACTTCCTCGCCATCGCCGCCGCTGACCTGGGCTCCATCGCCGAGCGCCGCACCGACCGGCTCCTCGACAAGAACCGCTCCCACGGCCTGCCGCCCTTCCTCGCCGACGACGCCGGTGTCGACTCGGGTCTGATGATCGCCCAGTACACCCAGGCCGCCCTGGTCAGCGAGATGAAGCGGCTCGCCGTACCGGCGTCCGCCGACTCGATCCCGTCCTCCGCGATGCAGGAGGACCATGTGTCGATGGGCTGGTCCGCGGCCCGCAAGCTGCGCACCACCGTCGACAATCTCACCCGGATCATCGCCATAGAGCTGTACGCCTCGACCCGCGCGATCGAGCTGCGCCGCAGCCTGAGCCCCGCTCCCGCCTCACGCGCGGCGATCACGGCCCTGCGGTCCGCCGGTGTCGAGGGCCCCGGCCCCGACCGCTTCCTCGCGCCCGAACTGGCCGCCACGGAGGCGTTCGTACGCGACGGCGGGCTCGTGGCCGCCGTCGAGCCGGTGACGGGGCCGCTGGCCTGACGCCGGCCGCACGCCCAGGCGCCCGGGTACGGACCGTACCCGGGCGCCTCGGTCATCCGGTCCGGAGCCGGACCGGGGCCCGGCGCCGGAGCACGTCAGAAGGCGCGCGCACCGCGGCGCATGGCGAAGGACACGAATCCGGCGCCGATACCGACGAAGGCGGTACCGCCGACGAGATACGGGGTGGTGTCCACGGTGCCCGTGTCGGCGAGGCGCAGCGGCGTGCCGCCGCTCTGGCCCTGCGCCACGAGGCCGGAAGGCCCGTTTTCCGGCCCGGAAGCGGAAGCTCCGGACTGCGTTCCGGCTGTCTTCGGACTCTCGTCCTCCGCCGTCGCGTTCGCCGAGGGGACGAACCACAGCGCACAGAGCAGGGTCCCGGCCGCGGTGGCGGTCAGCAGCGGGCGGCGAGCGACGGACACGTGAAGATTCCCCTTGCGACAGCGGCGAATTGGCCGCGTACGGTGGTGCTGCCGCGATGCTAATGAATGCAGCGGGTCGCAGGAAAGTGCCGGCGGCCCCGGGCCTTACGCTCCGTCGTATGACCACTTCTGAGACTTCACGCTATGTGCGGCTGCATGTCGAATTGGTACTCGAGGTCGCGGAACCGGAAGCGCTGGCCTCCGCCGCCACCGAGCGCATCGAAGCGGACGAGTACATGCATGACGACGAGCGCACCCACGCACGCTCCGCGGTGCTCGAGGACTCCGCGGAGGCTCTCGCCTACCTTGTGGACCCGTTCGACCTCCTCAGCGACGTCCCGGGAGTCGATCTCGCGCAGGCCTCCTGGAGCTGCGAGCAGGTCGACTACGACCCCGACGCGGAGGGGGAGGAGTGGGACCTCGATGATGAGGGCGATGAGGAAGCCGAAGGCGCTGAGGGTGCTGGTGGCCACGAGCACGCGTGACCGGCGGTAGTGCTGGGCAGAAGTGAGGCCGGGCCCCCTCCCGGTGGCCCCATGCGGGCCCCCGGGGAGGGGGCTGTTGCGAAAACGGAACACCCGGTTGCAACCGCGTCGGCGCGGCTCGCGTCGATGAGTGGTGTTGCCCACATCTTTCGTCAGATGTGGAACCGGACGGCCCTTTCTGGGTCTTCTTGAGTGCGTTGGACAGAGATCGGCGACGATGGAGAAGCGTGTGATGACGGACAGCAAGCGGCGCAGGGCCCTCGCGGCCGCGTCCGTGGTGCTCGGCAGTGTTCTGGTGCTCACCGGATGCAGCAGCAGTGCCGACAAGGCCGCCGCCGATGGCTCGAAGAACTCACAGGACCAGGTCGACGCCGAGGCGGCCAAGGACACGTCCGACGCTCGAATAGTCATCTCGCCGAAGAACGGCGCGAACAACGCGAGTATCAACAAGGGCACCAAGGTCACCGTCAGTGACGGTGAGCTCACCAAGGTCACCATGACCACGGCGGAGGGCAAGGCCGTGGAGGGCACCCTGGCCTCCGACGGCAAGAGCTGGCAGCCCAACGGGCAGCTTGAGCGCGCGACCACCTACAAGATCGCGGCCACCGCCAAGGACTCCGAGGGCCGTGAAGCCCACGAGAACGCGTCCTTCACCACGGTCTCGCCCGACAACAGCTTCATCGGGAACTTCACGCCCGAGGACGGCTCCACCGTCGGTGTCGGCATGCCCGTCTCGATCAACTTCAACAAGGCGATCACGGACCGCAAGGCCGTCCAGTCCGGTATCACCGTCACCTCCAGCAGCGGTCAGGAGATCGTCGGCCACTGGTTCAACTCCCAGCGGCTCGACTTCCGCCCCGACCAGTACTGGCAGGCCGGTTCCACCGTCTCCATGAAGCTGAACCTCGACGGCGTCGAGGGTGCCGAGGGTGTGTACGGGGTCCAGCAGAAGACGGTCACCTTCAAGATCGGCCGCAACCAGGTCTCCACCGTCGACGCGTCCTCCAAGACGATGACGGTCACCCGGGACGGCAAGACGATCAAGACGATCCCGATCTCCGCCGGTTCGCCCGAGAACCCGACCTACAACGGTCAGATGGTGATCTCCGAGAAGTTCAAGGAGACCCGGATGAACGGTGCCACCGTCGGCTTCACGGACGACGACGGCAAGGGCGAGTACGACATCAAGGACGTCCCGCACGCCATGCGGCTGTCCTCGTCCGGCACGTTCGTGCACGGAAACTACTGGGGCGACGACAGCGTCTTCGGCAGCGTCAACACCAGCCACGGCTGCGTCGGTCTGAACGACGTCAAGGGCGCGGGCGATCCTGACCAGCCCGCCGCCTGGTTCTTCAACAACTCGATCGTCGGCGATGTCGTGGTCGTGAAGAACTCCAAGGACAAGACGATCCAGCCGGACAACGGCTTCAACGGCTGGAACATGGGCTGGGCCGACTGGAAGGCAGGCTCGGCGGTCTGAGCCTCCGCTGCCGCCACAGACAGCGCGGAACGCGATCATGAGGATAACGCGTAACGGGGGGCTCACCCTGAACCTGGGAGGTTGGGTGGCGGGCCGAGTCTACCCGCGCGG